>NZ_LEKG01000157.1:0-19265 GCF_001029515.1 Micromonospora sp. RV43
CACGCCGGACCCGGGCTGCCGCGTTCACGCCACCACCAGCCGGATACCTCATGCCTCCGACCTACCGCCCACATCGACCCAGATCACGCAGACACGCCGACGGACGTCAGCCTTTCAACCTCTGTAGTGGGATTCGAGTCTCAGCCCTCGGAATCACATCGACGCGAGCACGGCGCGGGCCATAGCCATGCGATAGGAGCGCAGCCGGCGCTCTGCCGGATTCAGAATGACGAACCTGCGAGCGGGGCCCCTGTCATCTGCCAAGATCGGATGCACGGTCATCGGCTAGATGAGGCCTTCGGAGGGGTCGATCAGCCAGGCTCGCGGCTCGGGTCATTCTTGAAGGCCGCGACCATCTCCTCGAATGCGAGGACGTGCTTGCGGATTCGCACCGCGTCAATCTTCGAGTCTAGGAAGGGCTTGCGCTTGCCCACGAGAAGCACGTCCAGGGGCTTCCCGCCGCCTTCGATCGGTCTCGGCATCGTCACGATGCCGGCGAGAGCGTTCGACTCGACAGAGTCGGGAAGGCGTGCTCGGAGCCACGCGACCTGGTCCGTCGTGAACAGGTTGGTCGGGATTGAGAGCTTCTCAAGGTTGGTCAGCTCTCCGAGAGGCTGGATTCGGCCGTCTTCGACTCGCTTTAGTGGAAGCTCAGTCTCTGCAGGCCGGTGAGTGCCGCTAGAGGCTCGAGCGTCTCGAATACAGACTTTCTCCAAACCGCGTCCCCGAAGACGACCTCCTTGAGCGCTGCGCCCTGTTCCAGGTCATCGAGCCGATGAAGTCGTGTGAAGTCCTCGAAGCAAAGCGCCCTAAGTTGCGGTGTTCGGCCCAGATTCCACAGGCGCGGTGACCTCTGGTTCCAGTAGATCGAGACCATCTGCAGACCGGCAATGTCCTCAAAGGGCGAGAGATCCTCGATTCTTGGGCACTTCCACAACTCGATGGCGATGAAACGGGATCCATACTCGGAAACCAGCCGCTCGAACGTCGTTTGGTCCAGGCCGCTCACACGGAGGGCGACCGCGGTGTCGTTCTCATCTATTGCCGCGAGCTGAGATACATCGAACTTGCCGCCACCGACCTCGGGCAGGACCAGGTCCAGAAGCCAAGGCGGCTTTGGGTCGCCGCCACGACGCAGCTCCAGTAAGTCATTCGGTGGGAAAGTCACAGTCACCCTGTCAGATCGGCCGGCACGCTCACGCGCCCTACGCGCACGTCTTGGCGCACCGGCAAGCATCGCACTCAACTCGAGTTGGGCGCACGGGCCGGTCTGCAAGCTCCTGCCCTGCCCGCACCGTCATGCGATGATCTGCGCGCTGAACCGTGACCGGCCATCGCCCTGGGCTCAGGAGATCAATCGTGGGGTTCTTCGGCACCTACCTCTTCAACGGACACCGGTGGACGGCACACCACCCCGCCGAACAGCCGACCATCCCGGAACCGTGGCTGCTCGTCGACATCCATGACAGCGACATCGCCACGATCACCTACCGCCCACCCGGCCCCGGCAGCGGTGTCGCCTACCTCGGTGACACCCCACGCACATACTTCGAAAACCCGGACGCCTCAGCCCCAACCGATGCGGCCCGCGAGGCCGCCGGCCTGGGCGCCTGGTGGGCCCACCAGCACGGTAGGGCAGGCGGGACCGAACGCGAGGCCAAGGAAGCCGATCTGGCCGTCTACCTTGCCGAAGACCTCGACCCAGCAGACATCGATCTCGACCACGACGACGATGAAGATGACGAAGGCTTAGACGACGCCGAGATCTTCGTGGAGGTCAAGACAGCACGGTTCCTCGCGGCACTTGACCTGCCTGTTCCCGACGACCTACCCCGCTGATCACACGACACCAAAGAAACGGATCGTTCTCGTCTTCATCGCCGACATCTGACCACTTCAGGCCCGCCGAAGAGGCCACCGTCGAGGAAGACCCGATTCTGCTGGTGGGATTCGGGTCTCAAGTGCCGGGAGCAACGGTGCCGTGGCACGATCGATCATGCTCGTGCCTGCTTGCCGATTTCCGTCCCGCTGTCATGGAGGAGCCGCCGATGAGCCCGCTTGGCAGCCTCATATGCATCGGCTTGCTCACCCTCGCAGCATCACTGGCCCTGCTTTGGGTCTGTATCCGCGTCCCTGAGAGCATCCAGCGATTGCGGCACCGTCTGACCAGGCAGCGACCCCGCCGGTTGCGAGATCATCCGGTACTTCAGGCTCCGCCGGAGACAGATCGCAGAGAAGAGACTCTATGGCGGCCTGAGCTCTACGACTAACGGTCAGGCTCCGTTTGACGCCCGCGCGCCGCTACGTGCGGGACCCTCGAGGGCCTCAGGGTGGGTAGCTGACTACTTGCGAGGCAGCACGCCCCCACCCGCGAGGGTTCAGCACAGCGAGGTCAGTGATCTGCGTCACGAAGTGGTCGCGACACCTTCGGCGGGCGTCGTAGCAACACTGCTCACTCGCGTGTTCGGCGCTCCCCCACTGCGGAACCACTGGCGGAGATCGGCCGGTTCCCCTGCCGCGAAGTTCCGCGGCCCGATCGGGCGCGCCGAGGAGACACACACCAGCGAACAGGCCGTCGCCGACGACGTGACTGACCTCGCCGGCTAACCACCGACGCTCAGCGGCATGACCGCGCGCCCGCAGCACAACGTCTAGGGTGTCGCCGTGATCCCCTCGGATTGGTCGGATGTGACCGATCGCCTGGCCAGACTGTCGACGCACCCGTCTGCCGGCATGGTCTTCGGAGCCAACGGCCATCAGTGGCGACGCGAACCTCCTCTGACCACGGATGAGCTGGCCGATCTGGAATCACAGCTAGATGTCGAGCTACCCGCCGAGTACCGTTCCTTCCTCCTACAGGTCAGTCGCGGGGGCGCAGGCCCGGCGTACGGCCTCTTTCCCGTTCAACGGGTAGACGGCCGCTGGCGTTGGGAAGGCGACGGTGCCGAACTCACCGACCTGAAGACGTTGAGCCGGCCGTTCCCGCACACCAATGCATTCAACCCCGCAGACGACCTGCCCGATCCCCCTGGCAAGGCGGACTTCGACTCCGAAGACAAGTTCAACGAGGCTGAAGACGCTTACTGGCAGCAGCACGAAGCTGTCGTCTTCTCGCCCGAACACTCCATCGGGCTGCTCTACCTCTGTCACCTCGGCTGCGCCTACCGCGAAGCCCTCGTCATCAGCGGACCAACTCGCGGTCAGATGTGGGGCGACGACACCGCCAGCGACGGCGGGTTCCTCCCTCTGCACGAGCCCGACGGGAGCCCGACAGGCTTCACGCGCTGGTACCGAGGATGGCTCGAACAGGCCGAAAAGCAAACCCAGCCCCGATAAAGCCGGAACGCTCTGTAGCACGGAAGGCGGCAGAAGCGGCCGTGCCGCGAGCACTCTGTCCGCCATCCCGAATCGCTTCTACCGCCGTCGGTTGGGCGGAGAACCGATGCGGGGAGTTCGCTGGCTGGGGCCACTCGGTCTGGTACTTCGAAGTGAGCGAGGGCCGCGGCTTGGCTCAGCCGGTCAGCCTCCGCCGGTGCCTGTGGCCGGGCACTGCGGTGATCAGCAGCCCGCCGACGACGGCAGCCGCGCCGAGGTAGGCCAGTGGCCGGAAGAGCATGAACGTATACCCGATCCAGGCCGGTTCTGCCGGGTGGTGCGGGGCAAAGTAGCTGGCGACCAGCGCCAGGGCGCTCAGCGCGGTAGCGGGGAAGAGTGCGAGCAGTCCTACGCCGGCTACGACCACCGTAAGGGCCCGCCGCGTTGGAGTGGCCGCCTGAATCCGCCGGAACGCCCAGGCCGCCATCAACCAACCGGCGGCAGCGCCGGCGAGTAGCCCGGCCGTGGTCAGTGGGAGCACGGCGGCGGGCGTCGTACGGCTGACGGCTACTTGCAACCCATTGTGGGATCCGTCGAGGGCGCCTTCAGAGAGAACCTCCACCAGCCACCCATCCCGATAGACCGCTGACTCCGGGCAGCAACCGGACAGATTCGTTTTGGCTGACCGCCAACCGGCCGCCCGCATGCGTTGATCTGCCCCGTCAACCAAGTGGCGCACCGGCCTGTCGTTGGGGTAGGTGAACTGGAAGAAGACCTTCCCCGCCCGGTACTCGTCGGTTCCGCCTATCAGGTAGACCCATCGCGGATCGGTGTATTCGGGGTTGTCGTCGTAGATGAAGTCCCACCGTTGCGGCTCCGCCGATGTTCCCGGCGGTAACGCAGGCTCGACCATCCGCAGCGCGTCGGCGTTGCTCGGCAAGGGTTGCGCGGTCTGCCAACCCAGGTAGCCGCCGAGCGCGCCGAGTGCCACGGCCGTGACTGTGGCAGCGCAGATCACGCCGACTATTCCGGCTG
Source organism: Micromonospora sp. RV43 (assembly GCF_001029515.1). Taxonomy (NCBI): domain Bacteria; kingdom Bacillati; phylum Actinomycetota; class Actinomycetes; order Micromonosporales; family Micromonosporaceae; genus Micromonospora; species Micromonospora sp. RV43. The sequence continues at coordinate 4,351 of NZ_LEKG01000157.1, forward strand.
CTCCCCAGACCCGGAATCGGAATCGGAGACCAGCGGTAAGCAGGTCGACGGCCTCGGCGCGGGTCGGCCAGGCCCTGTCGACTGGAGCGGCGTCCAGCAGTGTCGTCACGATCTCGGCGCCGCGTCGGCGTCGGTAGGACCGCGGGTAGGTCAGCAGCAGCCGTCGGTAGCGGCGGGTGAGCTTCACCCGAACGCGTTGTTCTGGCATCTGGACTCCTTGCCGATACGTGAGCACTGCCGATCAGAGGGATCAGGACGGAAGGAGCCCGGGCCGCGATGTCCACCCGGCGAGACGCTTGACGGCGACCTCTGCATTGCTGCGTAGCCGGGCAGTCTCCTGCCGCAGCGCGGCACCGCCCTGTTCGGTCAGCCGGTAATAGCGCCGCACCCGACCATCGACCGTCTCCTCGCGGTCGATGGCAATCAGCCCTTCGGCGGTCAAGCGGTCCAACGCCGCGTACAGCGTGCCGGCGCTCAGCTTCACCCGCCCCTCGGACAGGACCGCCACCTGGCGCATCACGCCGTATCCGTGCAACGGCGGACCGGCCAACGCGGCGAGGGTCAAGAAGGTGGGTTCCCGCATGGTCACACCGGCAATATACAGATGATCGATACAACCGAACAGATCTAGGCCACAGCAACCGACCCCAGCGAGCACGGTCGATTACGGACAAGGCCCTGGCCTGTGCTTTGCGCGCCTTTTCCTGCTGAAGCCCGGCGTGGCGGCGTGCCTGCCGTGCACCGTGATGGGGCAGTTTCGGGCCGTGCCGCCTGAACAACAACGGTTCCGGCGAGTGTGAGTAAGCCGCTCGTGATGTCGCTCGGCATGAAGCCAGCCGATCATGTCTGGTCGATACAGACCAGTGCGAGCAGTCGTCGACGGCGGTCGGCCTGCTGGGTGAACCGGCGGCGCTGCAGAAACTACTGTTGTTCCGCATGAGCCACGCCGAGGTCGAGATCACTGCGGAGTTGGTCGCGGATCTGGTGCGTGACCAGCACCCCGACCTCGCCGATCGCCCGGTCCGGCTGGGCGCGCGTGGGTGGGACAACCAGTTGTGGCGGCTCGGTGACGACCTGGCCGTTCGGCTTCCCTGGGCGACCGCATCCGCGGACGCGCTGCTGCGCAAGGAGTACGCCTGGCTACCGGGGCTTGCCCCGCGTCTTCCGCTGCCGGTCCCCGTCCCGCAGCGACTCTCCGAACCGTCCGAACGGTTCCCTCGGCCGTGGCTCATCACCACCTGGGTGGCGGGCACGCCCGCCGACCGCGCCCCTGTCACGCGAGCCGCCGACTCGGCCACATCCTTGGCCACTTTCCTGACGGCTCTTCATCAACCCGCCCGCAGCGGCGCGCCCGCAGGCCGGGACCGCGGCGGGCCACTGGCCGACTTAACCGGCGGATTCGCCAAGACGCTCACCTCCGCCATCGAACGAGGGCTGATCGACGACCCGGACGCCGTCCGAGCCATCTGGCACGACGCGGTCACCGCGCCTCAATGGACAGGCCCGGCGCTATGGCTGCACGCCGACCTTCACCCCGCCAACGTGCTGACCGCCGGCGGCGCCATCTGCGGCGTGATCGACTTCGGTGACCTCTGCGCGGGCGACCCGGCGTACGACCTCGCCGCCGTGTGGCTCCTGCTACCCGAGGGCAGCACCGACCACTTCTACGCGGCCTACCAGCCGACCCCAGACACCGCCACCATGCGCCGCGCCCGCGGATGGGCGATCGCACGCGCCCTCGGCGGCATCCTCATCGGCGACGCCGGCGTCCACGGCCGCCCCGGCGGCAAACCCACCTGGGGTCCACCCGCTCACGCCGCCCTGCAACGCCTCACCGCCACAATCCACTGACTCCGCGATCGACAAGATCATCAGGGGCCGTTGCGGCGTTGACACGACGGTTCGACGGGGCAAAGCTGTGGAAGCGCTCCCAACGGCGAGCTTCTATTCCCGAGGAAGGGAAAGCTCGTGCGTCTTCCCACCACAGCACTGCTACCGGTCGTGCTGGCCGCCACGCTCGGCGGCCTGGCCCTGCCGGAGCCCGCACTGGCCGCGGCCGGTCCGGCGCTGGCCGTCGACGCCACCGCCGGCCGGCACGCGATCAGCCCGCACGTCTACGGCATGAACTTCGCCGACGAGGCCCTCGCCCGAGACCTTCGGCTGCCGGTGCACCGGTACGGCGGCAATCACACCACCCGCTACAACTTCCGCAACGACACCACCAACCGCACGTCGGACTGGTACTTCGAGAACATCCCGAGCGACAACCCGAGTCCGGCCGATCTCCCCAAGGGCTCGGAGACCGACCGGTTCGTGCAGCAGAACAAGGCCACCGGCGCCGCCACGGTCATGACTGTGCCGATGCTCGGCTGGGTCGCCAAGGACCGGGCCAAGGCGTGCGGCTTCAGCGTCGCCAAGTACGGTCCGCAGCAGTCCACCGACCCGTGGTCCCCGGACTGCGGCAACGGCAAGAAGCCCGACGGCGGCCTGATCACCGGCAACGACCCGAAGGACACCAGCGTCGCCGTCGGCCCGGAGTACGCCACCGACTTCGTCAACCACCTCAAGGGGCAGTTCGGCGCCGCCGCCGACGGTGGGGTCCAGTTCTACAACCTGGACAACGAGCCGGACCTGTGGCACTCCACCCACCGCGACGTTCGCCCGGTCGGGTTGGGCTACGACGAGCTGCGCGACCGCACCTACGAGTACGCCGCGGCGATCAAGGCGGCCGACCCCGGCGCGAAGACGCTCGGCCCGGTCGGCTGGGGCCTGAACTCGATCTTCTACTCCGGGCTGGACCAGGACACCTGCTCACGGACCGGCTGCTGGTCGAACCCGCCGGACAGGGCCGCGCACGGCGGCCAGGACCTCGGCCCGTGGTACCTGGACCGGATGCGGGAGTACGAGCAGCAGCACGGCACGCGGATCCTCGACTACTTCGACGTGCACCTCTACCCGCAGCAATCAGGCGTGTTCGGCGACGCCGCCGGCGACGCCACCACCCAGGCGCTGCGGCTGCGCTCGACCCGCCAGCTCTGGGACCCCACATATGTCGACGAGAGCTGGATCAACCAGCCGGTCCGCTTCATCCCCCGCATGCGGGAACTGGTCGACACGCACTACCCGGGCACGAAGATCGCGATGACCGAGTACAACTGGGGCGGCCACGGATCGCTCAACGGCGCGCTCGCCCAGGCCGACGTGCTCGGTATCTTCGGCCGCGAGGGACTCGACCTGGCCACCCTCTGGACCGCGCCCGAGGCCGACCAGCCGGTGGCCAACGCGTTCCGCATCTACCGCAACTACGACGGCAAAGGCGGCGCGCTCGGCGAGACCTCCGTCAAGGCGACCAGCGCCGACCAGGGCAAACTGGCCGTATACGCCGCCGAGCGCACCGCCGACAAGGCGCTGACCCTGGTCGTGGTCAACAAGAGCGGCGACGACCTGACCAGCCCGATCGCCCTCACCGGCGCCACCGCCGGCACCGCACAGGTCTACCGCTACAGCGCGGCCGACCTCACCGGCGTCGTCCGGCAGGCCGATCAGCCGGTCAGCGCCGGCGGCCTCACCGCCACCTTCCCGGCCAACTCCATCACCCACCTGGTGCTGCCGCGCGGCACCACCCCCGGCGACACCCAGGCACCGACCGCCCCGGGCAAACCGGCCGCCGGCACGGTCACCGCCGACAGCGTCGCGCTGAGCTGGGCGCCGTCGACCGACGACACCGGCGTGACCGGGTACGACGTGCACCGAGTCGACGCTACCGGCACCGTGAAGGTGGGCAGCGCCACCGGCACCACGTACACGGTGACCGGGTTGACGCCGGACACCCCGTACACCTTCGTGGTCACCGCTCGCGACGCGGCGGGCAACGTCTCGGCGGCCTCGCCCGCGCTGGCCGTGCGGACCGCGCCGCCCGCCCCGACCGGCGGCTGCACGGTCGGCTATGCGGCGAACACCTGGCCCGGGGGCTTCACCGCCACCGTCACCATCAAGAACACCGGCACCACCGCCATCGACGGCTGGAAACTGGCCTTCGACTTCCCCACCACCGGCCAGAAGATCGGCCAGGGCTGGTCGGCCACCTGGAAACAGAACGGCACCAGCGTCACCGCCGAGAACATGAGCTGGAACGGCAAACTCGCCCCCGGCGCATCCACCAGCATCGGCGTCAACGGCACCTGGACCGGGACCAACCCGGCGCCGACCACCTTCACCCTCAACGGTCAACGCTGCGGCTGACCTGAGACGCCCCTGCTCCCCCGCTAGCCGGGTTAAGCAGGGCCGGACGGGTCCGGGGCGTAGCGGCGCCCCGAACCCGTCGCCCTGGGCAGCGTCCCAGGCCCGGTTCGCCCGGGACGGCTCAGAATCGGGCCCGGAACTGGGCAACCGGGAGACCGGGCACGTCCACCGACGCGGCGAAGACACTGCCGGACGCCGGTGGCGCCCGTCGGCGCCGCCCAGGCAGGGCGCGCTCGGCTGCGGTACCGGCACCCGCACCTCATGGTCGAGTTCACCGTCCGGGCGGTAACGGCGTACTTCGCCGCCGCCTCGGACGGCCACCCAGAGGTGCCCGGCGGCGTCGATGGTCATGGCGTCGGGACTGCCGTCCTGGGTCTCGAGGAACGGCACGCCCTCGCCGAGCCGCCCGTCGAGCGGATCCACCGGGTACCGCAGGCCGCCGGCGGCCTGGAGCCACGCGACCGCGGCCGTGATCGGCGAAGGTTGGGTCGGCTACACCCCGCTGCTGGCCGAGTTCGAGGACGGACCGGTCGGGCAGGGGCTCGCCGAGCACGCCGTCCGGTGCTGCATCGAACACGGCTACTGGGGCGCGGTCCTCGGCTCGAACTCCGCGCCGCACCATCCCGGCTGGCGCAACGTGGAGTGGCAGCGGCGCTGCAACGACCGGCTACGCGCAGGCTGAACGACGGTGGGGTGTGGACGTCCCCGCGTCCACACCCCACCGGCCGTCACCGCCAGGCGCAGGCGGCCCCGCCGACGGCGAAGCCGACCGGGTCGGGATTGCTGCCGCTGTGCGAGGCGTTGAAGCCGAGGCTCACCGAACCGCCGGGCGCCACTGCGCCGTTCCAGCTCTCGTTGGTCACCGTCACGTCCGCGCGCTCTGGCTGAACCGACCGGACCAGCCCTGGCGGATCTGCTGGCCCGCGGTGAACCGGAGGGTCAACCGCCACGCCGACCACGCGGTGGCACCGGTGTTCGTGACGGTCACGGTGCCGGTGAAGCCGGCGTTCCATGAAGTCGCCTGTACGCCACCGCGCAACCTGCCGTGGGATTCCGGCACGGGCTTCTGGCCTGCAGGCTCCCAAAATGGCTCAACCAGTACCCCGCCGTTCAGCTGCAAACGCAGATCGCTGCAGATCCGGATACCCTATGAGCCGTGGGCCTCGTCTGACGACACATCCAACCCGCGTGCCGGGTCACACGGGCATGCCGGGTCACGCGATCATCACCGCGGTCGACGCAGAGATCGTTCGTCTCGTGATCGATCCAATAGGTCTGTCCAGCGCCGATGAACGTAGGCTGTCGCAGGTAGAACCAGTGGTTCACCACGTCAACGAGGATCAGCCGGTCCGCAGTTGCACACTCGACCATCTCACGTCCCCTTCAAGCCATCGCGCCGCGCCGGCTCGGGTCAGCGTACGCCGAGCCACGGTCCCCGAGGTAAACGCTCCCTCATCGTCTATCGATCACCGGCATGCCCGTACCCGGCTTCGAGACACTGCCTATTCCCGCAGCGCCCTACATGACCTCCGCCTTAGCCTGGCTCAGGCCCGCCGAAGAGGCCACCGTCGAGGAAGACCTGCAGCAGGTTTGCCGGTGGAATTTAAGTCTCAGTCGGCGGGATCAGCACCGACGTTGGTGCAACAATCCCACTGTTGCACGTCGATGCGGAGTGACCGCCCCGGCTGGGGCCGGCGAGCAAGCATGAAAGCCGGCGCCGGTCATCGCCTGGCTGAGGAGGTGGCAAGGTGAGGGATCCCGCGATCATCGACATGCCTGGCCAGGTCCGGGGCCTAGCGGCCGCTGGCCCAGACGGGCCGCCGCAGATCGCATTCGCCTCGGCGGACATCAACGCCTGCGCGAAGGTCCTAACCATCGCCTGCAACACGTCCGGCGACGCACCCTCGATCTGCTCGCGCAGCAGGTCTACAGGGTTCACACTCTCTGATGCGGCCATCGCGTTCCTCTCCTTCAATGACTTAGCCGTCTCGAAGGATCACGCGGTGGCCGTCTCCTATCTACGCAACACGCCCATCATGGGCAAGTCGTACACGACCCCAGTGGACGCAACCTCGGCGGCGAGCGGGTCGGATCGGGCTAGATGCGAGGTCCAAACGGCCAGCTGGCGCGCTTCTCGGCCGGGTTCGGCTGGTACGGTTGCTGTACTTCGTTGCTGTACTTCTCATCCGCCCGTAGCGCTGCTCAGCCGACCCCCACGTGGCGGCGAGCTTCGCGATCGTGGTTGGTGCGCTCGGGTCGCGGGCAACCTCGGCGAAAATGTCCCGAGCGACGGGCCGGTGCGTGATCTCGGCCGGTGCGGTGCGCTCGGCCTCGGTCGGTTCAGAAATGATCTATTCGGTCACCCGATTCAGCTCAGCCCGGTAACTCCTGACCGCTTCCGGCTCTTGATCAAAATACCGCTCCCAAAAGCCAGGCCGCGAGACGAAATCCGGACCGATCGACAATGAGCCGTTAGCGCCTACAACAACCCAGTTATCGGGTATCGCGTCGTCGACGATTTCGAACATTTCAGAGTCCCACAGTGCAGGAGTGAGCAGCTCCCTGCCAAGAACCCTATATTCCGTCCTACCAGTCCTTGAGATCTCAATACAGAAGACTCGGTATAGCTCTCCTGCAGCAATAGATGGGTGACTGTCTACAACCTGCCGGCTAGCAGGGCTAATAATTTTCGAACATCTAACGATCATAACTCACCTCGCCACATTATAGACGATCTTTGCGTCTATAGAATAATTGGTGGCACCAGTTACCGGATTGTGATAGAAGTGCACCTGGAACGGGCCGTCCAGGCTTTCGTAAGTTTGGCTGGTATACTTTCCCCAATCTGATATGTCGCTGCCATCTGCGGTTAAAGCCTCGATCACCTTCGGGTTGTTCAGCTTGTCGCCGCCAATGATTCGTCGACTTCCTGCGATGACATCAGGGTGAAGCTTACCGGCACCCTTGAAGATCGCAAAGGCACCCTGACGCTTAAGCTGATCCGCGAGTCGTACGCCGTTTGCAGCATTATCCGCCCGACTTGCCGCCCGGCTGACGTCCTCAATCCCATCCGCAGCCGCCTTGAACCCCTTGAACGCCTTACCTAGAGGCACGACGGCGGCGATGCCAATGAGCGCTGCACCCCAATGACCCTGTTGCGCGTCATCCGCCGCCAGCCCAACGGCACAAGGAGCACCGACATACGGAACCCAACTGCAAGCTTCAGCATCGGAGCGAAGCTGCTGGTGGGCAATCTGGCCACAGGTCCTCGGCAGGGATTCACAGAACTGGCGATGGGCATCCTTCAGCTCCGGGCCTCCGTCACCCCAAGCGCTCGGAGAAGGCCTAGAGCCAGGCCTAACGCGCCCACCACCAGAGCCAACGTTCGGAGAGGGCGCAGGACCGGGACGTTGCGGACGAGAGGCGGAAGGCGCCCTAGGCGGACCTTCGCACGCATTAACTGACCCCATGCAAGGAGGAACATAATTGCCGCCTCCATCGTTAATCCATATCAGCCCCGTCGGGTCACTGAATGTAACCGGCGAGTTGTTGGAGTACGCGTATCCGTTCCATTGCTGAGGATCGGTCGCACTCATCAACGGATCGACGCTTATGAAGCGGCCGATGGAGGAATCGTATTCCCGGGCGCCAAGTCGGATCAAGCCAGTTCTCGTATTTACGGGTTTGTTCAGGAAGCCATGGTTGTCGGGAGACGCGACAGCCACACCTCGGTATTTCCCATAGGGGGCGTACTGCCGCCACGTTGGAAGTTGGGCGGTGTTATTCAAATAAAGGGTGGGGGTTCCCTGCGTGTCAGCAAGGGCGAAGGTGTAGTTGGTGCCGGTGCCGGTGCGGAGAGCGGTGCCGCCGCCCGGAAATGGGTAGGAGCGAACCCCGGCGACAACTTGCGTGGTGGTGTTAAGGGTGTGTTGTTGACCGTTGGGCAGGTAGAGGGTGACGCTGCCGGGGTCCTTCTGGAGTAGCAAGTTGCCGGCCGCGTCATACAGGCTGTTGCTGGTGCCGGAAGCGTTGGCGATGGAGGTGAGTTGCCCGGCGTTGTTCCAGGTGAGGGTTTGACTTCCGTTGTCGGTGTTGCGGGTGATCATGTTTCCGGCGGTGTCGTAGCCGTAGGTGGCGGAGCCGGTGGCAGAGCCGGTGGTGGAGGTGGAGGTCAGGGTATGGGGTTGGCCGGTGTTGTTGCCGTTGTAGGTGTAGTTAGTAGTGGAGTCAGTCGGGCCGGTGAGGTTGTGTTGAGTTTCGCCACTGCGGTTGCCCAGGCTGTCGAAGGTCCAACTGGTCCAGTAGGCGCTGTTGCCGCCGATGGTGTTGCCGACCATGGTGTGGTTGGCGGTGGTTGGCGCGACGGTGCAGTTGTCGGTAGCGGTCCAGGCTTCGGTGAGGCGGCGTAGCTGGTCGTAGGTGTAGCACTGCGTTTCGGCCGAGGCACCGTCGAGGCGGGTGCTGATGTGGCGGGTGACGTTGCCGACGAGGTCGTAGTCGTAGTTCTGCTTGTCGACGTCGCCAGGGGTGGTGGGTGTGCGGGTCACCAGTTGCTGCTTGAGGCGGCCGGTGTGCTCGTCGTAGGTGTTGATGATAGATGCCTGGTTAGGAGCAGAGCCGAGGGTTTGACTGTTGATTCGGCCGTAGGCGTCTTGGGTGACGGCATTGAGGTAGCCGTTGAGGCCGCCGAAATGGTCAACCTGGTCGAAGGCGTCGTAGCCGTACAGGACCGTTTCGCTCGGCAGGCCGCCCTTGTTTGGATAGATGGTCTTAAGCGGGAGCCCACTGTTGGGGGTGTAGATGTGAGTGAAGACGTAATCCCCGGCGAGGCCGCCCTCGGTCGGAGGGACGGTGACCGTCTGCCCGGTGGGTGCGCCGAAGGCGTTGAATCCCTTGACCTGGGTGGTGTAGGGCTGGCCGTTCCAGAAGGCAGTGGCGGTGGTGAGCTGCCCCTTAGGGTTGGGCATGTTTGTGACGGCGTTGTTGGAGTTGTCGTAGAACAGGGCGGTGAGCTGGTTGCTGGCCGACTGGGCCGTGATGGCGGCGGCGTAGCTTGCGGTTTTGCGGTTGAGCGCGTCGTAGGTGTACGAGACGGTCTTGCTGCGTGAGTCGGTGGACTCGGTGAGGTTGCCGTTGCCGTCGTAGGTCATGCCGGTTGTCTCGCCGGCGTCGGGGTCGTCCTTGCTGGTGATCTGGCCGAGCAGGTTGTACTGGGAGATCCAGGGGTTGCCGGCGTTGTCGGTCAGAGTGGACTGGTTGCCGTGACCGTCATATCCGTAGGTCGAGGTGAGAGCGGTCCCGCCGGTGGTGGTGAAGGTGCCGGTGAAGGTGTCGGCGGGTGTGTCGAGTGTCGGCCGGCTGGTGTACTCGAGGAGTTGGCTCTTGCGGCCGAGCGCGTCGGTCACCGTGGTGGTGACGGTGCCGCCGAGGGGCGGGACGACGGTGGTGCGGTCGCCGTTGTAGACGGTGGTGGTGCTGGAGACGACGAGGTTGTCCTTGGCCTGCTTCACGATGACGGGACGGCCGAGGCCGTCGTAAGTGGTCAAGGTCTGGTTGGGCACCGTGGAGGGAAGCCCGGGGGCGGTGACCGGGTTGTCGATGGTGGGCGTGGCCTTTGGGTCCCACCAGCCGTTGTAGGTGCCCTCTGTCCAGCCCCGAGTGTCGTAGAACGTGTCGGTGATCAGCCGCCCACCCTGCGAGGTCGCGGCTTGGGTCTGCCGCGGGCGCAGTTGCGCATCGTAGATGACGATCGACTTGAGGTAGCCGTTGAAGTCGTTGGCCCGCTCGGTGGTGGTGGCGGTGATCCCGGTCTTCGAGACGTCGTAGGTGAACTTGTAGTTCGCCGGCGCGGTGGTGGCGCGGCCGTTGAGCCAGACGGCGGTCACTCGGCCGAGGGCGTCGTACTTCTGGTTGGTGGCGATGGTGTTGACGTCGGTGGTGGTGAGGGCCAGGCCTCGGCGTGGGCTGATCGTCGTGGTTTGGCTGTGCCCGAGCGGCTTGGCAACGGTGGTTGCGGTGGTGAGGCCGACAGTGTTTTCGGTGTAGGTGGTGGTGGTCTTGTTGCCGTTGCCGTCGTAGGTGTCCTTCGCCCGGCCGTAGCTGTCATAGGTGGCCCGGGCGGTGGTCTGCCACGTGTAGGCGCCGCCGGTGTAGTCGGCTGCGGTTCGGGTCATGGTCACGTTGCCCGCGCTGGGCGGGGTGGTCTGCGGGAACGTGGTCGACCAGGAGGTGTCATCGTAGAAGGTGCGGGTGCGGGAGACCACCTTCGCCGGCCGGGGTACCGTGGTCGGCGCGCTCAGGGTGTTGAGGCTTCCGGGTTCGGAGGCGGGTGTCCCCGCGGTGTAGCCAGCGCAGGCCACGGACACGGTCTCGGTGTCGCTGATCAGTCCGACAAGGTTCTTGCTCGTGTTCTTCGGCGCGTAGCTGTTGGTGGTGCACTGGTCGTATGCGGTGTTGGCGGGAACCGTGTGGCTGTAGGTGGCCTTGACCAGTCCGAAGGTGGGTGAAGTGACGGTCGCGTCGTAGCTGGTGTCGATCTGGGTGACCCGCCAGGTGGTCGATCCGCCCGAGGTGATGGCTTGCCTGTTCTGCACGAGGACGGGGGCGGCCCAGTTCGCGGTCAGGTCCGGCAGACCGGTCCGGGTGCGGGTGGCCGAGGACGCGGACACCCAGTAGGCGCTGATGGTGGAGTTGTTGACCGCGCCGCCCTCACCCACGTACTGGCTGTTCTCCAATGGCTGGCCGGCGAGTTGGTCGATGTCCTCGTGGGTGCCGCCGGTGGAGTCGGTAAGGGTGACGACCGCGCCGCCGTTGTTGCGGGACATTCCTCGGTGGTAGAGCGTGGTGGATTTGGTGCGCCGGTCGTTGACGCCGTCGCCGGTGAAGGTGTGCACGGTGGCGTATCCGCGGAACTGTCCGTAGGTGCGGTGCTTGGGCTTGATCAGTTCGTTGTCGTCGTAGTGCCATGCCAGATCGCCGGGGTAGGCGTAGCTGGTGAACGTGCCAGCGGATCCGCCGGTCGGGTCGGTGGCGCTGACACGGGTGACGGCGTACTTGTTGAACCAGTCGAGGATCGGGGCGGTGAGACCGTCCGGGGTCCACCGGACCGGGTAGCAGGAGGTCGTGTTGGTCGCCGGGTTCAGGGTGACCGGGGTGGCACAGGGTTTGGTCCGCTCGTAGGAGACGGTGATGACCGAGCCGGTCTCGGTGGTGATGCTCTCAAGGCGGTGCCGGTTGAACACGGGGAACCCGTCGGTGAGCGCGACACGGTTCTGCAGGCGGATGCTGCCGAAGGACACCGACGGCACGGATATCGATGCTGTCGAGCCGCCTGCGGTCGTGTCGTGTCCGGTGCGGGTGATCGAGTCCAGCCACAGGGTCGGTGAGGTGCCGTCCTCGGTTGTCGGCATGGTGTGGGTGAGGGCGTAGGAGTCGACGGGTACGTGCTGGGCGCTGCCGGTGTCGTACTGCTTGGTGGTGATCGAGGTAAGCCGGACGGTGGAGAAGAACGACGGGCTCCGGGATGAGCAGGTGGCGCCGGATGCGCAGATCAGGTCGAAGGGCACGTCGGGCCAGTTCGCCTTGGTCGAGGCGTTTAGGGGCTTACAGGTGCCTGATAGGCACCGGTCGTCGACGGTGAACACGATCTGGTTCGGGACGGTGCCGTAGGCGTTGCCGGCGGTGAAGCCGTAGTCGATGCGCTCGAGGTAGCTGTCCCGGACGTAGGAGTCCATGGTCGCGCCCTGGTTGCGGCCGTATAGGTTGGTGGCCTGCTTGTAGTAGTAAGCCATGGCGTTGCCGTGGACGTCGGTGACGTAGTCCAGGTTCCACCGGCGTGCCATGGTGCACACCGACGAGGTGAACCCGGCGGACTTGTAGCAGGGTCCGGACGGGTGCGGCGAGTAGACCGGCACGGTGTCGACCGACTTCGTGGTGGGCTTGCCCGACGTCCAGCCCGGGAGTTGGTTACGGCCGAACTCGTAGACGGTGCCGTCGCGGGTGGTCAGGCGCCAGTAGTCGGTGTCGTGGGTGCCGGATCCGTTGTTGGAGTTCATGACGCGGGTGATGACCTCACCGTTGTCGGACGTCGGCTTCCACACCCGCTTGCCGGCGTCCCAGACGAGCGCGAACGTCGAACCGTTCAGCGACATGTTGAGGATCGGGCCGTCGTAGCAGAGGTCGTTGGTCTTCTTCGGGGAGGCGGTGCCTTCCGGGTCGTCAGCGCAGGAGATGAACGACTGCTCGACGTAGGACTGGGGCGTGGACCAGCCGTCACCCACCCATGAGGCTTGGGCCTGGGTGGAGGCGGTCTGCCCGTCGACGCTGCTGGAGTTGTACGACAGGGCCACATCCGGCACCAGGCCGGTGGCTGCCGAGGGCACGGTGACCGGATAGCTGTAGGTGAACGCGCCGGAGCTACCGCCGCCACTCCACGACCCGGACGGCTTCAGGTCGCTGGCCGCGTAGGTGCCCGCACCGTTTGCGGTGGTGCCCGAGGCCGCGGCCACCGCCAACACCATCGGCGCCGCCGCGCCCGCCGTGCGATCGCTGGAGGAGGCACCTGTCAGGGTGACCTCCGCCGACACTGTGCGCGCTTGCGCATCGTTGGTCGACTCCAGCGGCGTGGCGGCCCGGCAGGAGGCCATCTCGGGTGTGGTCAGCGCACAGGCCGGCAGCTGCACCAGCCTCAGTCGGAAGCCGTAGTTGCCCCCGTATGCCTCGGCGAAGCCGGCGTAATCCACGCCGACACGGACATGTCCCGATCCCTGCCCCTGCGGATACACGGCCAGCAGCACGCCGGCGACACCCGCCCGCTGCGCCGCTGTCTGGTCCAGCACCCGCACGTCCGCCTTCGGCGGCCCCGCGTACCGACCTCGCGTGGTCGTCGGGCGCACCCACACCGGAGCACTCCCAGCGCGCGCGGCCGTCGAGGTGACCCCGCTCGACGCCGATAGCGTCACCGAAGCGGCGGAGGCTGCCGGCCACCGCGTCGCGGTGGGCGTATAGCTGCTCTTGGCCGCGTTCCGTGGGGTGGTGAAGTGCGACGGGATCGGCTTGACACCCTTGACGGCGCGTCCCGGGAACGGCTTCGGCGGCGCGGTCGGCTGCTGCGCAGCGGCGTGGGCGGGCACCCACGACCCGGCGATGACGCAGGTCATCGTGACGCAGGCAGCAAGAACTCCGCGCAGTCGTCTGCGTGCCTGCCCGCGCTGAAGACTCGGCACAGTCATCGCCACCTCACTCGGTCAAGGGAAATCGCCGGACATCCATGGCTGAGACGTCCGCACGGACTCTCGCATGCAAGGTCAACTTCCCGACGACCCCCAAGATCACGGTAAGGTAACGATCAGGCTCTCCCGGTTTGACCAAAGGGACATCACCCATCGACAACGCCGCAATTTGCCTCGATCAACTGGTTCCCCCGCCGCCACGAGGACGCCTAAGGTCGGCCTCCGACAAGCACAGGATCCCGACGGGGAACAAAGGCGGTTGACTGAATGCTCACGACTCCTGGCAGCGCCGCGCGCAGACGCGCGATATCGGTGCTGGCCGCAGCAGGCCTGCTCATGACGGCGGCGGCCACACCGGCGGCGGCGGATGAGCCTCCCTTTCCGGCTCCACCACAGCCGGTGACGTCGGGGCGGTTGACGGTCGACCAAGCCGTGGCGCAAGCGCGCACATCGGGCAAGCCCGTCGAGGCCACAGGCGCCGCCTCCTCGACGGACATCGTGACCGCGAACCCGGACGGCACGGTCACCGTCAGCCGTTCGGCTCTGCCGCAGCGCAAGCGGGTAGGCGAGACGTGGCAACCGCTGGACGCGACGCTGATGCGCAACAGCGACGGCACCTGGTCCTCGGCCGTCGGCTACGGCCAGGTGCGCCTGTCCGGGGGTGGCAGCGGCCCGCTGGCCACGATCGGCGACTCGGGCTTGTCGATGTCGTTGACGGCTCCGATGCCGTTGCCCGAGCCGACGGTGTCCGGTCCGACCGCCACCTACGCGAACGTGCTGCCCGATGTGGATCTTCAGGTCACCGCCGACGCCCGAGGCGCGTTCTCCGAGGTCTTCGTCGTTCGCACACCCGAAGCAGCCGCCAACCCGGCGCTGGCCAACCTGTCCATGGGCACGAAGACCACCGGCATCACCCTGTCCACGGACAACGCCGGCAACATCACCGGCACCGACCGCAGCCGGCAGGTCGTGCTGACCGCTCCGGCGCCGCTGATGTGGGACTCCACCACTGCGGCCCCGTCCGCGACCAGCAAGGCGGCCGCAGCCGGACAACGCGGTGGCAGCCATGCGACCTCGACCAGCGCCGGACCCGCACCGACGGCGCGGACCGCGCGGATCCGCACCGCCCTCACCCGCGGCAAGATCCGCCTGACCCCGGACAAGACACTGCTCACCGGACCGAAAACGGTATATCCGGTGTTCATTGATCCCACGTTCACCTGGTCGTCGTCCGGCTCGGACAATGACGGCTGGACCACGGTGGCCAAGCAGTACCCGAGCACGAACTACTGGAAGAAGACACCCGACCCGTACGGACGCATGCAGGTCAACTTCCCGACGACCCCCAAGATCACGGTAAGGTAACGATCAGGCTCTCCCGGTTTGACCAAAGGGACATCACCCATCGACAACGCCGCAATTTGCCTCGATCAACTGGTTCCC
>NZ_LEKG01000158.1:0-19148 GCF_001029515.1 Micromonospora sp. RV43
GCCTTCTTGGTGGTCTTGGCCGTGGTCGCGCGGGAGGCCGGGGTGGCGGACCGGGCGGCGGCGACGCGGCGGCGGGTGCTCGCCGAGCCGTCCACCACCACCGTCACGCCCGCCTCGGAGAGTGCGCGGAGGATCTTCTTGGCCTGGGCCGGGGTCACCTCAGCGGACTCGACGGTGCGCGCGAGCTGGGCCGACGTGAGCTGGCCGCCGGCGCTCTGCGCGTGGGCGATCAGGGTGTCGGTGAGCGAGCGAACGTCGGCGCCGGTCTGGCGGGGATCTGTCACGAAGACCTTCCGGAGGCGAAAGAGCGAGCACGGCCGGGTCGTCCGGCGCAGCATGGGACGGCCGCGCCGGGCGAGTCGTTGAGGACCCCCGTGTCCCGGGCCGTCCGGTCGCTGGCGGTCCGTGGCGCGTGGGCAGGGTGAATTGTAACGCCGTCTGCCGCGATCATCCCGCGCCGCACGGCGGACCTGCGGTCCGGGACCGCAGATTCGGCGCAGATGTGGACTTTGTAAGGATGATACCCGCGCACGAGACGGCCGGTCCCGATCGTGCCGGAAGGGGAGAGACATGATCATCTCGACGCCCACGGCGCGGGAGTTGCTCACGATCGCTGTCGATGTGGCCCGGGAGGCCGCCACCACCGCGTACCGGATGCGGGTCGAGGGCGTCTCGGTGGCCGCGACCAAGAGCACGGTGACCGACGTGGTGACCGCCGCCGACCGGGCGGTGGAGCGGCAGGTGGTCGCCGCGCTGCGGCAGCGCCGGCCCGGCGACGCCGTGCTGGGCGAGGAGTACGGCGCGGGCGAGACCGGCCCGGCCGGCCCCGACGGCGTGCGCTGGATCCTCGACCCGATCGACGGAACCGTGAACTACCTGTACGGGCTGCCGTACTGCGCCGTCTCGCTGGCCGCCGAGGTGGCCGGTGAGGTGGTCGCCGGTGTGGTCCGCAACATCGTCACCGGCGAGGAGTGGACCGCGACGCTCGGCGGCGGCGCCTGGCGCGACGGGCAGCGGCTGCACGGCTCCGCCGCCACCGACCTCGGGCAGGCGCTCGTCGCCACCGGGTTCGGCTACGACGCCGACCGCCGGGCCCACCAGGCGCGGGTGGTGACCGAGCTGATCCCGCACATCCGGGACATCCGCCGGATGGGCGCCGCCGCGCTCGACCTCTGCCTGGCCGCCGAGGGGCGGGTGGACGCGTACTACGAGAAGGGTCTGGCCGACTGGGACCTGGCCGCGGGCGGGCTGGTCGCCCGGGAGGCCGGGCTGCTGGTGACCGGCCTGTCCGGCCTCCCGGCCGGCCCGGACCTGGTGCTCGCCGCGCCGCCGGCGCTGCACGGGCCGCTGCACGACCGGCTGGCCGACCTGGACGCCTCGGGCGGGCCGTGACGGCGCCGGACACGCGACAGGGCGGCCTCCCCGGGGGAGACCGCCCTGTGCCGTCGGTGCGCCCGTCGCCTACTTCTCGATCGGCATCGGGCAGGTGCCGGTCGGCGCCTGCGGCGCGCCCAGGTCGCCGAGCGACTGGTTGACCTCGGTGGTGGTGGCGAGCTGCTGGAACTGGTTGCCCAGCACCACGTCGACGACGTCGTCCTTGCGCTTGGGGTCGAACTTCTGGTTGGCCTCGTTGAGGAAGTACGCGCGCAGCAGGTGCGCCGAGCCCACGGCCTTGGGCCCGAACCGCAGCTCGGCCACGCCGTCGAACGCCTTGGTCTCGTTGCCGACCTTCTTGACCTGGAACTTGCGGTTGCGGAAGTCGTCCGCGACGCTGCCGGCCCGGCCGGCCTCGTCGGTGGCGTTGTAGACGTTGATCTTGACGTCCTTCTGTTCCCGCAGGCGCAGGTCGACCAGCGGCCAGCCATCGGGGCAGGCGGCCGCCGTACCGGCTGTGCCCTGACTGTCCTTCAGCACGGCGACGACCACGAAGACCAGGGCGACGACCGCCAGCAGTCCGACGACAACGAGTGCCCGCACTCGCGCAAAACTCATCCTGGGCGCTCCCCGGACAGTGATTGGGTGGTGGCGGGCGACGCGGTCGGGCCGCGACCTGTCGGCCGTCCAGTACGCCGCTGAGGTTAACGCTTGTCCGGCTCAGGCGTGGAAACAGTCCGACATACCGGCGCGCCACGCGGTGAACCGGTAGGACTACCCCTATCTTCGTGTCGCCTGAGTCACATTGGGAACAACTTCGGGCGCAGAGGCGTACATCTCTCCCGCGAGGGCGGTATACATGCCTCGCCCACAGGGGGGGTAAGGTTCCGCGCTCACCGGGGGCATTTCGCACCGGCGAGCCCGGCCCACCGCTCTTCGGGTCGGGTGCCCGACAGAGATGGTGGCCGGTCAGGGGAACCGAAACGGCGTCGTCCGGCGTTACAACCGGCAGCGACAATATCGATATTGGAGAGTGAAACCGATGGCCACCGACTACGACGCCCCGCGTCGCGACGAGGTCGACCTCGGCGAGGACAGCCTGGAAGAGCTCAAGGCCCGGCGGGTCGACTCACAGTCGGGTGCCGTGGACGTCGACGAGGCCGAGGTGGCCGAGAGCTTCGAGCTGCCCGGCGCCGATCTGGCCGACGAGGAGCTCACGGTCAAGGTCCTCCCGATGCAGCAGGACGAGTTCCGGTGCGCCCGCTGCTTCCTGGTCCACCACCGCAGCCAGCTGGCGGTCGAGCGCAACGGCGACCTGATCTGCCGCGAGTGCGTCTGATCCCGACCGGGGACACCAGCGGCGGCCTCCTCGACGGGGCCGCCGCTGTTCGAGCCGCCGCCGTGCGCGCTCGGCCGGGAGCTGCTTGACTCGTACGGGCGGCTGCCACGCCGCGCGGAGCAGGAGGGCGGACGGGTGAGCGAGCGCAGCGAAGAAGCCGGCCCGGACAAGCCCGGCCCGGACGTACCGGGCCCGGACAGCCCGGACACCGCAGAGCTGGGCGCCACCGTCGCCGCCCTGACCGCCGACGACATCGCGCCCGCCCGCCGGCGGCAACTGCTGACCCGGCTGGTCGGGCAGGCCCGCGCCCGCGGGATCACCGACCTGTTCAAGCCCCGCGCGGCGGTGCGCTGGATGACCGACACGGTCGCCGAGGTCGCCCCGCACGTGCCGATCCGCGACCTCGCCACGCTGCGGCGGCACTTTCCCGGCCTGGACGACGAGGCGCTCGCCGACCGGCTGGTCCGCAACGCGTCCCGCGCCACCGCCGGAGTCGGCGCCGCGGGCGGCGGGGTCGCCGCCGTCGAATGGGCGGTCACGCCCACCCTGCTCTCCGCTCCCGTCCTGCTGGCCGCCGAGACGGTGGCTGTGGTGGCGATCGAGCTGAAACTGATCGGGGAGCTGCACGAGGTCCACCGGGTGCCGCTGCCGCCCGGCGGCACCGGCCGTGCCGTGGCGCTCGTGCAGTCCTGGGCCACCCAGCGGGGGGTCAACCCGATGATGCCGGGCGTCGGGGTGAGCGCGGTGCTCGGCACCGCCGCCCGCCGGGAACTGCGGGACAGCCTGATGCGCCGATTCGGGCGCAACCTCACCACGCTCGGGCCGTTCCTGACCGGTGCCGCCGTGGCCGGCTACCTCAACCGCCGGGCCACCCGCGCGCTCGGCGAGCAACTGCGCAAGGACCTGCGGCGTACCGCGCGTGCCCTGCCGGAGGCGCCGTCCTGACCGGTCCCGGGCCGGGCCGGGCCGTGGCGGGCCGAGCCGGGCCGAGCCGGGTCGCGGTGGGTCGCGGTGGGCCGCGGTGGACGGTCAGGCCGCGTCGCGGGCGGCCAGCAGGGCGGTCGCCAGCTGGACCGGGTGCCGCGTGCTGACCACCCAGAACGGCGTCGGGTCGGCCGGGTCGTCCAGCACCACCTGCACCGCGCCACCGATCCACGGCCGCTGCACCACGAAGGCGAGCGGGTCGGAGCCGACGCCGAGCACCTCGCGCCGGCCGGCCGCGTCCAGCGGCACCACGTCCGCGACGTACCGCACCGGCAGGTGGGCGTCGTCGACCCGCAGCTCGCCGTCACGCACCTCGACCCGGATCCGGCCCAGCCACCACAGTGCGGCCACCGCAGCGGGGATCAGCAGCACGAACGGCAGCCAGGCGCGCACCCCGGTCGCGCCCATCCAGAGCTCGACCGCGAGCAGACCGGCCGCGGCCAGCCCGGCCGGCCAGGCCCACCAGGGCAGCCCGAGACGCTCCGCGTACGGCGCGGCGGTGGCCGTCGGGGCGGCCGGAGATGACGACTGACGCACACAGACGAGGGTACGGCGCGCGAGCGGCCCGGCAACCGGCAGGATGGCAGGGGCACCCCGCAGGACCGGACGGAAGAGGATGACCGTGACAGACGTCGTACCCGTGCCCGTGCGGCTGCTCGACCCGGAGCTGCCACTGCCGGCGTACGCCCATCCCGGCGACGCCGGTGCGGACCTGGTGGCCGCCGCGGACGTCGAGCTGCCCCCCGGCGGCCGGGCCCTGGTGCCCACGGGCGTGGCGGTGGCGCTGCCGGACGGCTACGTCGGGCTGGTGCACCCCCGATCCGGACTCGCGGCCAGACTCGGCGTGACGGTGCTCAACGCGCCCGGTACGGTCGACGCCGGCTACCGGGGTGAGATCCTGGTCAACCTGATCAACCACGATCGGGACACGCCGGCCAAGATCAGCCGGGGTGACCGCATCGCGCAGCTCGTGGTCCAGCGGGTCGCCCGGGCCGAGTTCCGGCCGGTGGCCGAGCTGCCCGAGTCCCGGCGTGGCACGGGCGGGCACGGGTCCACCGGCGGGCACGCCGGGCTGGTCCCGGCGCCGTCCGGCGGGCAGAGCGAAGAGGTGGCAGGGTGAGTGTGAACAGCGGAGGGTGGGCGCAGTGATCTTCTCCCGGAAGCGGGCCGACGAGGCGCGTGACAATGGGGTCCTCGACGCCGAGGAGACCCCGTCGGCGCCGGACCGCGGCCCGTACGACGTCAGCGAGGCCCCGGAGGCGCCTCGCCTCGACCTGGGCAGCCTGCGGATCCCGGCGGTGCCGGACGTCGAGGTGCGGGTCCAGGCCGACCCGCAGGGCGTGATCCAGCAGGTCGTGCTGGTGCACGGCCAGAACGCGCTCCAGCTCGGCGTCTTCGCCGCGCCCCGCTCCGAGGGCATCTGGGACGAGGTGCGCGAGGAGATCCGCCAGTCGCTCGTCAGCGACGGCGCGACCGCCCAGGAGGTCGAGGGGGAGCACGGGCCTGAGCTGCGTGCCCGGGTGGGTACCCCGGACGGGCCGACCGACCTGCGGTTCGTCGGCATCGACGGCCCGCGCTGGATGGTGCGCGGCGTCTTCCAGGGTGCGGCCGCCACCGACCCGGCCGCCGCCGGCCCGCTCGCGGCCTGCCTGGACGGCCTGGTCGTCGACCGCGGCCAGGAGGCCAAGCCGGTGCGCGAGCCGCTGCCGCTGCGGCTGCCCCGCGAGGTCGCCGAGCAGCAGGCCGCCGACTCGCAGGAGGTCTGATCCACACGTGCCCGGGCCCGGCGTCGTACCGGCGCCGGGCCCGCGGCGTGTCCGGTCCCGCCCGGCGGTACGCGCCACGCCGCTCCCGCCGGGCGGCCACTGCGCGTACGCTGGCGGGACGGTTCCGCCGCCCGCGGGGCCCCGCTGTGGAGAGGGTGACGCGGAGGTCATGACGACCGACGAGAGCCGGGGGTCGCTGCGGCGGCTCCTGTACCGGCTCACCGCGAGCGAGGCCGAGATCGAGGCGCAGGAGCTGCGCCGGGAGAGCGCCGAGTCCGGCGGCACGCCCGCTCACCAGTGCAACAGGGGTCAGGTGGTGTCGGTGGCCGGGCGGCTGCGTACCGTCGTCTACACGCCCCGCACGAACCTGCCCACGCTGGAAGCCGACCTCTACGACGGCAACGACGTGGTGACGCTGGTCTGGCTGGGCCGCCGGCACATCGCCGGGATCGAGCCGGGCCGGCACCTGACCGCGCGCGGCCGGGTGGCGGTGCGCGACGACCGCAAGGTGATCTACAACCCGTACTACGAGCTGGAGTCGCCGAAGTGACGACCGGACAGCAGCACACCCCGTCGGGTCTCGGCCCGCAGGACGAGGAGCGGCTGCCCAGCCTCGCCGAGCAGATGGCCGACCAGCTCGGCGGATGGCGCGGGCTGGTCGAGTCGAGCATCCCGGTGGTGGTCTTCGTGATCGCCAACGTGATCGGCGAGCTGCGCCCCGCCGTGTACGCCTCGGTGGCGGTGGCGCTGCTGATCGCCGGGCTGCGGCTGGCCCAGCGCAAGCCGGTGCGGCACGCGGTCAACGGGCTGTTCGGCGTCGGCGTCGGCGCGCTGCTGGCGCTGCGCACCGGCGACGAGCGTGACTTCTACCTGCCGGGCATCCTCTACGGCATCGGGTACGGCCTGGCGCTGCTGCTGTCGGCCGCGATCCGGCAGCCGCTGGTCGGCTGGATCTGGTCGGTGCTGGTCGCCAAGGGCCGCTCCGAGTGGCGCGACGACCCCAAGCTGGTACGCACCTTCACCCAGCTCACCGTGCTGTGGGGCGTGGTGTGGCTGGCCAAGGTCGGCGTACAGGCCGGGCTCTACCTGGCCCACCAGGACACCGCGCTCGGCGTGGCCCGGCTCGCTCTGGGCTACCCGCCGTACGCGCTGCTGCTGCTGATCACGGTGTGGGTGGTGCGCCGGGTCACCCGGGAGGCCGCACCCACCCCGCTACCAGGCTCCTGACGCCGCCGCCTCAGGCACGGTCGCGGTGCCGGTCCGCGCTGGGCGGGCCGAGGATCACCGCGCGCACGTCGTCCTCCACCGCCGCAGTGCAGACGAACACCAGCTCGTCGCCGGCCTCGATCGGGTCGTCCGGGGTCGGCACCAGCACCCGCTTGCCGCGCACGATCGCCACCAGCGCCGCGTCCCGGGGGATCGGCACCGCGTGGATCGCCTGCCCCACGTAGGGCGCGGTCGGCGGCAGCGTGATCTCGACCAGGTTCGCCTCGCCCTGCCGGAACGTCATCAGCCGGACCAGGTCGCCGACGGTGACCGCCTCCTCGACCAGCGCCGCCATCACCCGCGGCTTGCTCACCGCGACGTCCACGCCCCACTGCTCGGTGAACAGCCACTCGTTCTCCGCCCGGTTGACCCGGGCCACCACGCGGGGCACCGCGAACTCGGTCTTGGCCAGCAGCGACACCACCAGGTTGACCTTGTCGTCGCCGGTGGCGGCCACCACCACGTCGCACCCGGCCACGTCGGCCTCCTCCAGGCTGGCCAGCTCGCACGCGTCGGCGAGCACCCAGTCCGCAGCCGGCACCCGGTCGGGCCGCAGCATCTTCGGCTGCCGCTCGATCAGCATCACCTGATGGCCGTTGTCGATCAGCTCCTGGGCGATCGAGCGGCCCACGTTGCCGGCGCCGGCGATGGCGATCCGCATGGCTCAGTGCCCCCCTTCCGGCGGCGCCGCCGCCACCGACGTGACCGGGCCGTTGATGTCGTCGGTCACCAGCATGTAGACCTGGTCGCCCTCCTGGATCACCGTGGAGGCGGTGGGCAGCGTGCCGATCCCGAACCGGTTCAGGTAGGCCACCCGGGCGCCGACTGCCTGCTCCAGCTGCCGCAGCGGACGGCCGATCCAGTCCTTGTGCACCGGCACCTCGATGATCGAGACGGTGCTCGTCGGGTCGCGGAAGATCTCCACGTTGCCCTCGGGGACGAGGTGGCGCAGCATCCGGTCGGCGGTCCACCGGACGGTCGCCACGGTGGGGATGCCGAGCCGCTCGTAGACCTGGGCGCGGCGCTGGTCGTAGATGCGGGCCGCGACCCGGGACACGCCGAACGTCTCCCGGGCCAGCCGGGCCGAGATGATGTTGGAGTTGTCGCCGCTGGACACCGCCGCGAACGCGTCGGCCCGTTCGATGCCGGCCTGACGCAGCACCTCGCCGTCGAAGCCCGCACCGGTGACGGTGATGCCGGCGAAGTCGGGCCCGAGACGGCGGAACGCGTCCGCGTCCTGGTCGATCACCGCCACCGAGTGTCCACGCGACTCCAGGCTGTGCGCCAGGGTCGACCCGACCCGCCCGCAGCCCATGATCACCACATGCACGGTGTCCGCTCCTCCCACGGCGCCGCCCGCCGACCCGTCGTCTGCGAGCCTGCCACGTCCCCCTGCCGGACGGGGGACCGAACCGTACCGCGCGGCCGCACGCGGGGGAGATCGACCACCCCAGCGCCCCGGACCCGGTGGTCGTACGCTTGGCGGTTGTGGCCCGACCCACCTCGCTGCTGAAGCGACTCCTCCTCGGTCGACCGTTCCGGTCCGACCGCCTCCAGCACACCCTGCTGCCGAAGCGCATCGCGCTGCCGGTCTTCGCCTCGGACGCGCTCTCCAGCGTGGCGTACGCCCCGGACGAGATCCTCCTGACGCTGTCCATCGCCGGCGCCTCGGCGTTCATCTTCTCGCCGTGGGTCGCGCTAGCGGTCGTCGTGGTCATGCTGACTGTGGTGGCGAGCTACCGGCAGAACGTGCACGCCTACCCCTCCGGCGGTGGCGACTACGAGGTGGCGACTGTCAACCTCGGTCCCAAGGCCGGCCTCGCGGTGGCAAGCGCGCTGCTCGTCGACTACGTGCTCACGGTCGCCGTCTCGGTCTCCTCCGGCGTGGCGAACCTCGGCTCGGTGGTGCCGTTCGTGGCCACCCACAAGGTGCTCATCGCGGTCAGCGCGGTGGTGCTGCTCACCGCGATCAACCTGCGCGGCCTGCGCGAGTCGGGCACCGCCTTCGCCATCCCCACGTACGGCTTCGTGATCGTGATCGGCGGCATGCTGCTGACCGGGCTGATCCGCGTCTTCGTGCTCGGCGACGACCTACGCGCGCCGAGCGCCGGCCTGGAGATCCAGGCCGAGCACAGCGTCACCGGGTTCGCGCTGGTGTTCCTGCTGCTACGGACGTTCTCCTCGGGCTGCGCCGCGCTCACCGGCGTGGAGGCGATCTCCAACGGCGTACCGGCGTTCAAGAGCCCGAAGTCGAAGAACGCGGCGACCACGCTGCTGTTGCTCGGCGGCATCGCGGTGGCCATGCTCGTCGGCATCATCTGGCTGGCCCGCCTCACCGGCCTCCAGTTCGTCGAGGACCCGCGCACGCAGATCATCTCCGGCCCGGACGGGTACGTGCAGAAGACTGTCACCACCCAGCTCGGCGAGACCGTGTTCGGCGGTGGCTCGGTGCTGCTCTACGTGGTCGCCGGGATGACCGCGCTGATCCTGTTCCTGGCCGCCAACACCGCCTTCAACGGCTTCCCGGTGCTCGGCTCGATCCTCGCGCAGGACCGCTACCTGCCCCGCCAGCTGCACACCCGCGGCGACCGGCTCGCGTTCTCCAACGGCATCCTCTTCCTGGCCGTCTTCGCGATCGTGCTGATCATCGGTTTCCAGGCCGAGGTGACCAAGCTCATCCAGCTCTACATCGTCGGGGTGTTCGTCTCGTTCACGCTCTCCCAGGCCGGCATGATCCGGCACTGGAACCGGCACCTGCGCCGCGAGCGCGACCCGGAGGCGCGCCGCCGCATGCTCCGTTCCCGGGCGATCAACACGTTCGGCATGGTCATGACCGGCGTGGTGCTGATCATCGTGCTGGCCACCAAGTTCCTGCTCGGCGCCTGGATCGCGATCGTCGCGATGGCGGTGATGTACGTGGTGATGCTCGGCATCCGCCGGCACTACGACCGGATCGCCGAGGAACTGGAGCCGACCGAGCAGCGGGGCGTGCTGCCCGCCCGCAACCACGCCATCGTGCTGGTCAGCAAGCTGCACAAGCCGACGCTGCGGGCCGTCGCGTACGCCCGGGCCACCCGGCCGGACACGCTCACCGCGGTCACCGTGAACGTGGACGAGCAGGACACCCGCGACCTCCAGGCCGACTGGGAGCGCCGCGAGCTGCCGGTGCCGCTCACCGTGATCGACTCCCCGTACCGGGAGATCACCCGCCCGATCCTCAACTTCGTCGCGTCGGTGCGCCGTGAGTCGCCGCGCGACGTGGTCACCGTCTTCATTCCCGAGTACGTGGTGGGGCGCTGGTGGGAGAACCTGCTGCACAACCAGAGCGCGCTGCGGCTCAAGGGGCGGCTGCTGTTCGAGCCGGGCGTGATGGTGACCAGCGTGCCCTGGCAGCTCGCGTCCACCGCCGGCAAGAACCTGGACCGGCTGGACGCCACGCTGAGCCGGGGCCCGGCGCGCGGCCCCCGGGTGGCGCCGCAGAGCACCCTGCCGCCGCCGGTGGCGTCCACACCCGGCACCGAGCGCGAGGAGCGGCCGTGAGCGGCGACGAGCATTCCGGTCCTGCGGCCGGGCGGTCCGGTTCCGCGCCGACGGCTGCGCCCTCCGGTCCTGCGTCGGTGGACCGGCCCGGGCTGGAGGAGGCCCAGCGGGTCGAGCTGACAGTCGACGCGGTCGCGCCGGGCGGGCACTGCGTGGCCCGGGTCGGCGGGCAGGTGGTCTTCGTCCGGCACGCGCTGCCCGGTGAGCGGGTGGTGGCCGAGGTGACCGAACTGCACCGGGGCTTCGCCCGCGCCGATGCCGTGGAGATCCTCACCGCCTCGCCGGACCGGGTCACCCCGCCGTGCCCGTACGCCTGTCCGGGCCGGTGCGGCGGCTGCGACCTCCAGCACGTCGCCCCGGCCGCCCAGCTCGACTGGAAGCTCTCCGTGGTACGCGAGCAGCTCACCCGGCTGGGCGGCCTCACCACCGAGCAGATCGACGCGCTCGGCGTACGCGTCGAGGCGCTGCCCGGCGGGCCGCTGGGCTGGCGCTCCCGGGTCCGCTACGCGGTCGACGCGGCCGGCCGGGCCGGGCTGCTCAAGCACCGCTCGCACGAAGTGGTGCCGATCGACAGGTGCCTGATCGCGCACCCGGCGATCCAGGATCTGCCGGTGCTCCCGCCGACCGGTGCCCGCTGGCCCGACGCCGACGCGGTGGAGACGGTCGCCAGCACCGGCGGGGACGTCGCCGTGGTCGCGTACACCGATGGGGTTCCGACGGCCGTGAGCGGGCCGGAGCGGGTCCGGGAGACGGCGGCCGGGCGTTCCTTCACGCTGCCCGCCTCCGGGTTCTGGCAGGTGCACCCGGCCGCGGCGGACGCGCTGACCGGCGCGGTCCTCGACCTGCTCGAGCCGCGGCCCGGTGAGACGGCCTGGGACCTGTACGGCGGGGCCGGCCTGTTCGCCGCCGCGCTCGCCGAACGGGTCGACGGCGCCCGGGTGACGCTCGTCGAGTCGGCACCGGACGGGGTGGCCGCGGCCCGGCAGAACCTGGCCGACCTGCGCGCCGTCGAGGTGGTCGCCGCGCGGGTGGAGGCGGCGCTGTCCCGGCGCCGGATCACCGGACCGGTCGACCTGGTGGTGCTCGACCCGCCGCGCTCGGGCGCGGGCGCGGCGGTGGTCCGCGGTGTGGTGGCCGCCGGGCCGCGCGCTGTCGCCTACGTGGCCTGCGACCCGGCGGCCTTCGCCCGGGACGTGCGCACGTTCGCCGAGGCGGGGTGGCGGCTGGCTGCGCTGCGCGGCTTCGACCTGTTCCCGATGACCCAGCACGTGGAGTTGGTGGGCCTGTTCCTGCCCCCGCAGTATTGATCTTGTCCCGGCTCCGCGCGTTGATCGCGTTGATCGCGTTAATAAGGGGCCCTTCCACTACCGGATCCGTTAAGAAGGGGCCCTTCCTTGCGCATCGTCGGGCTGATGTCGGGCACGTCCTACGACGGCGTGGACGTGGTGGCGGCCGAGTTCACCGCCGACGGCGACACGCTGCGGCTGCGGCCGCTCGGGCACCGGGAGCTGGCGTACCCGGACGACCTGCGGGCCGAGATCGGCGCGCTGCTGCCCCCGGCGGCCACCACGATCGAGGCGGTCTGCCGGCTGGACAACCGGCTCGGCGAGGTGTTCGCGGAGGCGGCGGCGACCGGCGTCGAACTGGCCGGGGGCACCGCCGACGCGGTGGTGTCGCCCGGGCAGACCGTCTTCCACTGGGTCGAGGACGGCCGGGTACGCGGCACGCTCCAGCTCGGCGCGCCGGCCCGGGTGGCCGCCCGGGTGGGCGTACCGGTGCTGCACGACCTGCGCTCGGCGGACGTCGCGGCCGGCGGCCAGGGCGCGCCGCTGGTCCCGGCGTTCGACGCGCTGCTGCTCGACCCGGAGGCCGGTGCGAGGGCCGCGTTGAACCTCGGCGGGATCGCGAACCTCACAGTGGTCGCGCCCGGGGCACCGGTCCTCGGGTACGACGTGGGCCCGGCGAACGCGCTGCTGGACGCCGCCGCCCGGCGCTTCCTGGACCGGCCCTGCGACGTCGACGGGGCGCGGGCCGCGGCCGGCCGGGTGCACGTGGCGCTGCTGGCCCGGCTGCTCGCCGAGCCGTACTATGCCGCGCCGCCGCCCAAGTCGACTGGTAAGGAGCTGTTCCACGGCGGCTACCTGGACGCCGCGCTTGCCGCGCTCGGGGAGCCGGTGGCAGCCGACGACGTGCTGGCCACGTTCACCGAGCTGACCGCCCGCACGGTGGCCGACGCCTGCGACCGGCACCGGGTCACCGAGGTGGTGGCCGCCGGCGGGGGAGTGCGCAATCCCACACTCCGGGCGCGGCTGGCGGCCCTGGGCGAGGGGCGCTGGCGGCTGCGCACCACCGACGAGCTGGGCGTACCGGCCCAGGCCAAGGAGGCGTACGCGTTCGCGCTGCTGGGCTGGCTGTCCTGGCACGGGCTGCCAGGCGCGGTGCCGTCGGTGACCGGGGCGTCCCGGGCCGCCGTGCTCGGCTCCTGGACCCCTGCGGGCCCGTCCGTCGCCGCGCCGCGCCCACCCGCGCCCCGGCGGCTCGTGGTGGACGCCTGACCTGGGTCGATGCACGGCCAGGCTGCGGACTGTTCCGCGGCCGATAGACTCTCCGGTCATGAGTGTTGAAGAGGGCACGGCCAACCACGGTCGGCTGCTGGGCACCGTCCGCGGCCCGCAGGACGTGAAGCGGATGACCGCCGAGCAGCTGGACATCCTCGCCGCCGAGATCCGTGACTTCCTGATCGCCAAGGTCTCCCGCACCGGCGGCCACGTCGGCCCCAACCTCGGTGTGGTCGAGCTGACCCTGGCGATGCACCGGGTCTTCGACTCCCCGCGTGACCGGCTCCTCTTCGACACCGGCCATCAGGCGTACGTGCACAAGATCCTCACCGGTCGGCAGGAGGGCTTCGACAAGCTCCGCCAGCGCGGTGGCCTCTCCGGCTACCCCAGCCAGGCGGAGAGCGAGCACGACCTGATCGAGAACTCGCACGCCTCCACCGCCCTGTCGTACGCCGACGGTCTGGCCAAGGCGTACGCGCTGCGCGGCGAGAAGCGCTCAGTGGTCGCCGTGGTCGGCGACGGCGCGCTCACCGGCGGCATGTGCTGGGAGGCGCTGAACAACATCGCCACCGCCGGCAACCCGCTGGTGATCGTGGTCAACGACAACGGCCGGTCCTACTCGCCGACCATCGGTGGCCTCGCCGACCACCTGTCGTCGCTGCGGCTCAACCCCGGCTACGAGAAGGTGCTCGACACGGTCAAGGACGCGCTGGGCAACACCCCGTTCGTCGGCAAGCCGATGTACGAGGTGCTGCACGCGGTCAAGAAGGGCATCAAGGACGCGGTCGCCCCGCAGGCCATGTTCGAGGACCTCGGCATCAAGTACGTCGGCCCGGTCGACGGCCACGACGTACCGGCGGTCGAGGCGGCGCTGCGCGCCGCGAAGAACTTCGGCGGCCCGGTGATCGTGCACGCGGTCACCCGCAAGGGCTACGGCTACCGTCCCGCCGAGGACGACGAGGCCGACTGCCTGCACGGCCCCGGCGCGTTCGACGCCGAGACCGGCAAGCTGCTCGCCGTGCCGTCGGTGAAGTGGACCAACGTCTTCGCCGACGAGCTGGTCGCGATCGCCGACGAGCGCCCCGACGTGGTCGGCATCACCGCCGCCATGGCCGAGCCCACCGGCATCGCCACGCTCGCCCGCAAGTACCCGGAGCGGGTGTACGACGTGGGCATCGCCGAGCAGCACGCGGCCACCTCCGCCGCCGGCCTCGCCATGGGCGGGCTGCACCCGGTGGTCGCGGTCTACGCCACGTTCCTCAACCGCGCGTTCGACCAGGTCCTGCTGGACGTGGCCATGCACAAGCTGCCGGTCACGTTCGTGCTGGACCGGGCCGGCATCACCGGCCCGGACGGGCCCAGCCACTACGGCATCTGGGACATGTCGGTCTTCGGCGTGGTGCCCGGCCTGCGGATCGCCGCGCCCCGCGACTCGGCCACGCTGCGCGAGGAGCTGCGCGAGGCGGTCGCCGTGGACGACGGCCCGACCATCCTGCGCTTCCCGACCGGCACCGTCGCCGCCGACCTGCCGGCCGTACGCCGGGTCGGCCCGGTCGACGTGCTGGCCGAGTCGGCGCGTACCGACGTGCTGCTGGTAGCGGTCGGCTCGTTCGCCGGCCTCGGCGTGGAGGTCGCCGCCCGGGTCGCCGAGCAGGGATACGGCGTGACAGTGGTCGACCCGCGCTGGGTGCGCCCGGTGCCGGCCGAACTGGTCGAGCTGGCGTCCGCGCACCGGCTCGTGGTCACCGTGGAGGACGGCGTACGCATCGGCGGCGTCGGCTCGGCGCTGGCCCAGGCGATGCGCGACGCCGACGTCCGCGTACCGGTCAAGGACCTCGGCGTAGCGGCCGACTGGCACCCGCACGGCAGCCGCGCGCAGATCCTGGCCGACCTGCGGCTGACCGCCCAGGATGTGGCGCGTGACGTCACCGGCTGGATCTCCGGCCTGGACGCCGCCCCGGTCGACCCGGCCACAAACGGAGCCCGAGCCCAGAGCTGACCCGACCTGCCCCCCCACCCGCGCCCTCCGCGCCGGGTTTCCGCGTCGATCTTGCACTTGCGGCCCTCCTGATGTCGGCTTCGCCCGATCAGGGAGGGCCGCAATCGCAAGATCGCCGGATGTCTGGGGTCGAGGGAGGGGTCGTGGAGGTACGCGAGGCGGGGCTGGGCGGCGGCGATCACCTCGGCGCACAAGCGGGTGCGCTGCGCCATCGTGGACGGTGCCCTGGCCAGCGTGCTGGCCCTGGGGCCGCCGCACTCCTCCGACCTGGATCCGCGGACGACCGCGCAGCTCCATCCACGTCGACCCGGAGATGTGGGGACGAGGCGTGGGTGGTGCGCTGCACGCGCTGTTCGTAGGGCACCTCGAGGACGATGGACTGACGCTGGGCGTGCTGGAGGTGTGGGAGCGCAACACCCGGGCCTGAGCCTTCTACACCCGCCCCGATTCCGTCGATCTTGCACTTCCGGCCCCCAGATTGCCGGTTATGCCCTGTTCAGCGGGGCCACAACTGCAAGATCGCCGAGTCAGCGGTCGGGTCGCCAGCGCACGGAGCAGCCGGGGCCGACCACGCCCGAGTGGAACATCACGTGTGTCAAACCGTCCTCGACGCACCCACCACGTTCCACCCACGCCACACCCGCCCCCCGGACGGCGCGATCTTGCGGTTGCGGCCCCCGCGAACCGGGCAAAAACGCCGGAACGTGGGCCGCAAGTGCAAGATCGACGCGCGAGCACAGCGAGAAGGCGCGGCGCGAGGGCGATGAGGCGCGGTGGAAGGACGGGGCGGGGCTAGAGGGCGATGCCTAGGAGGGCGTCCACCGTGTCTCGGAAGAGGGCCGGAGCGGTCTCGTCGTCCGTGACGCCGTTCAGGGCGCCTTCGGCCCAGCTGTCGGCCGCCGCCAGGGCACCCGGCGTGTCCAGGTCGTCGGCCAGGCGCTCGCGTACCGCGGCCAGCAACGCCGCCCCCGACGGCCCGGCCGGCGCGGCGGCGGCCCGCCGCCAGCGGCCCAGCCGCTCCTGCGCCTCGGTGAGCAGGTCGTCGGTCCAGGAGCGGTCGCTGCGGTAGTGCCCGCTCATCAGCGCCAGCCGGACCGCCATCGGGTCGACCTTGTCGGCCCGCAGCCGGGACACGAAGACCAGGTTGCCCTGGGACTTCGACATCTTCTCGCCGTCCAGGCCGATCATGCCGGCGTGCACGTAGTGATCGGCGAACGGTGCCTCGCCGGTCAGCCGCTCGGCGTGCGCGGCGGAGCACTCGTGGTGCGGGAAGATCAGGTCGTTGCCGCCGCCCTGCACGTCGATCCGGTCGCCGAGCAGGTTCAACGCGATGACTGTGCACTCGATGTGCCAGCCGGGACGGCCCGGGCCCAGGTCGCCGCCGGGCCAGGACGGCTCGCCCTCGCGGGCGCCGCGCCACAGCAGCGGGTCGAGCGGGTCGCGCTTGCCGGCGCGTTCCGGGTCGCCGCCGCGCTCGGCGAACAGCTCGATCATCTGCTCGCGGGTCAGGTTGGACTCGTAGCCGAACCGGGGCGCGGCGGAGATGTCGAAGTAGACGTCGCCGGTGCCGTCGTCGAGCCGGTACGCCGCACCGTCCTTGAGCAGCATCAGCACCTTCTCGGCGATGTCCGGGATCGACTCGACCGCGCCGACGTAGTGCGCCGGCGGGATCATCCGCAGCGCCTCCATGTCCTCGCGGAACAGCGCGGTCTCCCGCATGGCCAGGACCTTCCAGTCCTCGCCGTCGCGCTCGGCGCGCTCCAGCAGCGGGTCGTCGATGTCGGTGACGTTCTGCACGTACCGCACGTCGAGGCCGGCGTCGCGCCACATCCGCTGCACGAGGTCGAACGTGATCATGGTGGCGGCGTGTCCGAGGTGCGTCGCGTCGTACGGGGTGATGCCGCAGACGTACATCGAGGCCGCGCCCTCGGGCCGGCTGGGATGGGCGCCCTGCCGCGCCGAGTCGTACAACCTCAGCGACACGCCCTCGCCGGGCAGCCGTGGCACGTCATGTCCCGCCCAAGACTCCATGACCGCCAGCCTAACGATCCGTCAGACGCTCGGGTGCCGCCCTACGGGTGATCAACGCGACAGCAGCTCACATGGGTGGCCAGGGCATCGCCGGCCACTCCTGCGGCGGCAGGGGGAACCGGCCGCTCTCGCGCAGCCGCTCGACCCGTTCCGCCAGCGCGGCCAGCTCACCGATGGTCAGGTGCTCGGCCAGTTCCTCACCGAGCGGCCCGCGGAGCTGCCCGGCCAGGCCGTCGAGCATCTCCACCGCGTCCGGCGGCAGTTCGCGGCCGGCCCAGCCCCACAGGACCGTCCGCAGCTTCTCCTCGACGTGGAAGCTCACGCCGTGGTCGACGCCGTAGATCCGGTCGTCCGGGCCGACGAGCACGTGCCCGCCCTTGCGGTCGGCGTTGTTGATGATCGCGTCGAGCACGACGAGCCGGGCCAGGCGGGGGTCGTCGGCGTGCGCCAGCGCGTACGCCGCCCCGTCGTCGTCGCGCGCCGCGGCGACCGGGAACCAGCGCGGCGGGATCTCCCGCGCCGGCACGAACCCGACCAGCGGCTCGGCGTCGTCCGGCTCGTCGATCCAGAGCTGGCACGAGCCGGGGCCGAACGGGCCGTCGCGCAGCACCGTGGGCGGAGCCAGGTCCCAGCCGGTGGCCCGGGACACCAGGTAGGCGGACACCTCCCGGCCGGCGAGCGTGCCGTCCTGGAAGTCCCAGAGCGGGCGCTCGCCGCGTACCGGCTTGTAGACACAGTGCGCTGTCACGTCGCCGAGCGCGATGACGCCCCGCAGCGTCGCGTTGGAGGCGTCGACGAGCCGCCCCTCCAGGGTCAGCTCACCGTCGGCGAGCAGCCGCAGCGCCTCGGCGCCGTCCTGTCGGGGCTGCAGTTCCGACGAGGTCACCGGTGATAGCCGTTGTGCCGGGGGCAGAGGTGACCGGCCGGGTCGAGCGGCTGGCCGCAGAGCGGGCAGGGGGGCCGGCCGGCGTTCACGACGCGCTTGGCCCGTTCGATGAACTCGCGGGTCGCCTCCGGGGTCAGCCGCACCCGCAGGCGGTCGAGGTCGTCGTCCGGCTCGTCCGGGTCCTCGTCGGCGTCGTCGTCCGCGTCGCCCAGCTCGACCTCGACCTCGGCCTCACCGACGGCGATCGCCTCGATCACCACGGTGGCGGTGTCCACGTCGAAGGCCAGGCCCAGCGTGCCGACCCGGAACTCCTCGTCCACAGGCGTGTCGAGCGGCTCGTTGTCGCCGGTCACCGTGGTCACCGGCTCCGGAAGCTTCACACCGAAGCGGCGCTGCGCCTCGGCGAGCAGCTCCTCCAGCTTCTCGGCGAGCAACGACACCTGGACCTTCTCCAGCGACACGCTGACCAGCCGGCCGCCGCCGCGCGCCTGGAGGAAGAACGTGCGCTCCCCCGGCGGGCCGACCGTACCGGCGACGAACCGCTCCGGCGGCTCGAAGGCGTGCACCTGGTGCGTCATACCCACGACCCTATCCGGCGTGTGGAAGCACCGCGCAGCCCACCGACGCCGAATCCGCCCAGAGCGAACGCGCCGCGTACGCCCGCTTCACCCGGCCGCGCCCGCGCCTCCGCCGACCGCCGCGTCGGACTCGGCCGCCCGCGCCGGTCGCCGGCGCCGCTTGTGCGGCGGCGGGACCAGCGCCGACAGGTCACCGCCGGTGTCGTTGAGCCGGACCAGGAACGGCCGCAACGGGGTGTAGCGGATCGCCGTCACCGACGCCGGGTCGGCCACGATCCGCTGAAAAAGATCAAGGTGTACGCCGAGCGCGTCCGCCACGATCGCCTTGATCACGTCGCCGTGGCTGCACGCCAGCCAGATGGCCTCCGGCCCGTGCTCGGCGGTGACCCGCGCGTCCCACGCCCGTACCGCGGCGACTGCGCGCGCCGACATGGCCGCCATCGACTCGCCCTGCGGGAACGCGGCGGCGCTCGGGTGCTGCTGCACCACCGGCCAGAGCGGCTCCTTCGCCAGCTTCTTCAGCGACTGCCCCTCCCAGTCGCCGTACCCGCACTCGATCAGCCCTTCGTCGACGACCGGCTCGGCGCCGGGAAGTGCCAGGTCGAGGGTCTGCCGGCAGCGGATGAGCGGGCTGGTCACCACCGCCGCCAGCGGCAGCCCGGCGAGGCGCCCGCCGACCGCCGTCGCCTGCGCCCGGCCGGTGTCGTCCAGCTCGACCGGTTGCCGCCCGGCCAGGCCGCCGTCGGCGTTCGCGGTGGTCCGGCCGTGTCGCAGAAGCAGAAGGGTCGCCACGCTGACCACCCTAGGCGGTACGTCCCCCCGATGAT
>NZ_LEKG01000159.1:0-18910 GCF_001029515.1 Micromonospora sp. RV43
CTCCCCCACCCCGCCAACTTCATGATCAATCCCACCGGGGAAGGCCCCGGGGCAGATCTTGGTACGAAACGGCCCCTGGAGGGGCCATTCCGTACCAAGATCCACAAGGGCAGCACCCCAACCCCGCACCCCGCCCGGGACAGGGTTGATCATGAAGTTGGCGGCAGATTCCGAGATCGAAAGCGCCGCTAACTTCATGATCGACGGGGACAGCGGGGAAGCCCGGGGGACAGCGGGGGGAAGCGCACGCGTGCGGGTTGCGTTGACGTCGGCGGCAAGGTTTAGCGTCAACCTGGCAGTGAGGGACGGGGGCGGCGGATGCGGATCGGGGAGCTGGCGCAGCGGGCCGGTACGAGCACCCGCACCCTGCGCTACTACGAGGCCCACGGCCTGGTCCGGCCGAACCGGTCCGCCAACGGGTACCGGGTGTACGACGAGGCGGAACTACGCGTCGTCCGTGAGATCCGCTCCCTGCTGGCGATCGGCTTCGGCCTGGACGACATCCGCCCGTTCGTCGCCTGCCTGCGCGCCGGGAACGACTCCGGCGACGTCTGCCCCGATTCGGTGGCGGTGCTGCGGCGCAAGCTCGCCGAGGTGGACGACTACCTCGACCGGCTGGGCGACGTCCGCCGCCGGCTGCACGACCAGCTCGCCCACGCGATCGCCCAACGGGAGGAAACATGCCTCAGGACACGGGGACCGGTCGGCTGAACCCGGTCACCGACGACACCTTCGCGGCCACAGTGCTGGCCGCCGACCGGCCGGTGGTGGTGGACTTCTGGGCCGAGTGGTGCCCGCCGTGCCGGGTGGTGTCGAAGCACCTGGCCGAGCTGGCCGAGGAGTTCGGCGACGCGCTGCGCTTCGTCACCCTGAACACCGACGAGAACCCGGCCACCGCGCGCGCCCACCGGATCATGTCCGCGCCGACCATGCTGGTGTTCCGGGGCGGTGAGGTGGTCGGCTCGATCGTCGGCTCCCGCCCCAAGGACCACCTGCGGCGCAGCTTCGCCCAGCACGTGGACGGCTGAGCCCTCGCCTGGACGGTTGAGCCGCCGCCGGGCGGGAACGCGCCGGGTGACCACGGACCCCGACCGATCGCGAGGATCGTCATGGCGAAACAGGACAGGTCCCGGGAACAGGAACTCACCGACCAGGAACGCCGCAAGCAGGAGCTGAAGCGCTCGCCGGACTGGGCCGACCGCGCCTCGACGGCGCGGACGTCCGACGATCCGCGGGCCACCGCGCCGCGCGACGCCGGCGGGCGTCCGTCCAACGGCCGCCAGTTCTGAGGTACGCGTACCGAGCGGCCCCGCCCCTCGTGGCGGGGCCGCTCACTCCATGCGTTCGGGCAGGTGCATCAGCGGCGCGCGGCCCTGCGGCTGCTCCGGTTGCGGCCCTCTCGGGTGTGTCGGCGGCACCGCCACGGTGACCGGCTGCGCGGAGGTGACCTGCAGCGGCTCGCCGTGGTGCCGCAGCTCCACGACGGTGTCCGGGCCGCCGTTGCGCAGCGAGTACGTCGTCTGGTGCGGCCGGACGTCGATCCGCAGCCGCATCCCGTGCCACTGGAGCGAGAACTCCAGGCGGCTGAGGCGGCTGGAGAGCCGGGGCGCGAAGGAGAGCATGCCGTCGTGGTCCCGCAGCCCGCCGAACCCGGCGACGAGCGCGATCCAGGCACCTGCGAGTGATGCCATGTGCACGCCGTCGCGGGTGTTCTCGTTGAGGTCGTGCAGGTCCATCAGCGCGGCCTCGCGCAGGTAACGATGGGCCAGTTCGAGGTAGCCGACCTCGGCCGCCAGCACCGCCTGGGTGCAGGCGCTCAGCGACGAGTCGCGTACGGTGCGCCGCTCGTAGTAGACGAAGTTGCGCAGTTTCTCGGCGGCGCTGAACGCGTCGCCCCGCCAGTGCATGGCGAGCACCAGGTCGGCCTGCTTGACGACCTGCTTGCGGTAGAGGTCGAAGTACGGGTAGTGCAGCAGCAGCGGGTACTTCTCCGGCGGCGTGTGCTCGAAGTCCCACTCCTGGAAGCGGGTGAATCCCTCCACCTGCTCGTGTACCTCGGTCTCCGCGTCGTACGGGACGTGCATGTCGTTCGCGGCGTCCCGCCAGGCGGCTGCCTCCTCCTCGGTGACGCCGAGGTCGAGCGCCTGGTCCCGGTAGCGCATCGCGCAGTCCGCGGCGGTACGCAGGTTCCGCTGAGCCATCAGGTTGGTGTAGACGTTGTCGTTCTTCACC
The DNA here is from genome assembly GCF_001029515.1 of Micromonospora sp. RV43. Classification (NCBI taxonomy): domain Bacteria; kingdom Bacillati; phylum Actinomycetota; class Actinomycetes; order Micromonosporales; family Micromonosporaceae; genus Micromonospora; species Micromonospora sp. RV43. The sequence goes on from NZ_LEKG01000159.1 coordinate 2,233, forward strand.
GCCGTGTACTCGTCCGGGCCGGTCACGCCGTCGATGTGGAACCGTCCGGCGCGGTCGTGGTGGCCGAGCGAACGCCACAGCCGGGCGGTCTCGATCAGCAGTTCCAGCCCGATCTCCCGTTCCAGCGCCTCGTCGCCGGTGACCAGCACGTAGCGGCGCAGCGCGTCGGCGACGTCGGCGGCGATGTGGAACGCGGCGGTCCCGGCGGGCCAGTACGCCGACGACTCCGGCCCTTCGATGGTGCGCCACGGGAAGGCGGCGCCTTCGAGGTTCAGCGTGCGGGCGCGTTCCTGCGCCTGGGCCAGCGTGTCGTACCGCCACTGCAACGCGTCCCGCACCGCGCCGGGCTGCGTGTACGTGAGCACCGGCAGCACGAACATCTCGGTGTCCCAGAACGCGTGGCCGTCGTACCCCGGGCCGGTGAGGCCCTTGGCCGAGATCGGCCGCCGTTCCGCGCGGGCGCCGGCCTGGAGGACGTGGAAGAGGCCGAACCGGACGGCCTGCTGCACCTCGGGGTCGCCTTCGACGCGCACGTCGGCGGCGTCCCAGAACGCGTCCAGGTATTCGCGCTGGGCCCGGCGCAGCCCGTCCCAGCCGTCGAGCCGGGCCGCTGCCAGCGCCGCGCCGACCTGGTCGCGCAGCGCCGGGAGGGAGCGGCGGCTGGACCAGCCGTACGTGAGGTACTTGACCACCCGCAGCGTCTGGCCGGGCTTGAGCACGCAGCCGATGGTGGTGCGGACCCAGTCCTCGTACCCCTCGCTCTCGATCGTGGTGCGTTCGGGCCCGTCCACGTCGTGGCCCATCGCGGCGGCGACCCGCAGGCCGCTGACCTTGGTGCGGTGGATGAGCTGGCCGCCGTCGTCGGTGGTCAGCTCCTCCTCGGCCTGCAACGGCGACTCCAGGACGGCGGCGACCCGCGGGTCGCGGCTCTGCGGCGGCAGCGACTCGTTGGCGACCAGCTCGGACTGGAGGATCAGCCGCAGCGGCCCGTCGACCGGCTCGACCTCGTAGTGGATTGCCGCCACCGAGCGCTGGGTGAACGACACGAGCCGGGTGGTACGGACCTTGACCTCGCGGCCGGCCGGGGAGCGCCAGTGCAGTTCCCGCTGGAGCGTGCCGGCGCGCATGTCGAGGACCCGCTCGTGGGCGAGCAGTTCGCCGTAGCGCACGTCGAGCGGCTCGTCGTCCACGAGCAGCCGGATCAGCTTGCCGTTCGTGACGTTGACGATGGTCTGCCCGGATTCGGGGAAACCGAAGCCCGCCTCGGCGTACGGCAGCGGGCGCAGCTCGTAGAACGAGTTCAGGTAGGTGCCGGGCAGCCCGTGCGGCTCGCCCTCGTCGAGGTTGCCACGCAGCCCGATGTGCCCGTTGGACAGCGCGAACACCGACTCGGACTGGGCCAGCACGTCCATGTCGAGCTGCATCTCCCGGACGTGCCAGGGCTCGACCGGGTACGCCCGTTCCCGGATCACGCGGCCGGCTCCGGGGCGAGCAGGTCGGCGAGATCGGTGACCACCACGTCGGCGCCGTGCGCCAGCAGTTCGTCGGCCTGGCCGACCCGGTCGACGCCCACCACGTACCCGAATCCGCCGGCCCGTCCGGCGGCGACGCCGGCGAGGGCGTCCTCGAAGACGGCGGCCTGCGACGGTTCGACGCCGAGCAGCCGCGCGCCTTCCAGGAACGTGTCCGGGGCCGGTTTGCCGCGTAGCCCGTTCGCGCGGGCGACCACGCCGTCCACCCGTGCCTCCAGCCAGCGGTCCAGTCCGGCGGCGTGCACCACGGCGGCGCAGTTGGCGCTGGCCGAGACGACAGCGCGGCGCAGTCCGGCCGTGGTGGCCGCCTCCAGGTAGCGCACCGAGCCCTCGTACACCTCGACGCCGTCGTGCTCGATCCGCTGGAGCAGGACGACGTTCTTGCGGTTGCCGAGGCCGTTGACGGTGTCCGCCTCGGGCGGGTCGTCCGGCGATCCCTCGGGCAGCGTGATGCCGCGCGAGGCCAGGAATGTGCGCACCCCGTCGGCGCGCGGTCTGCCGTCCACGTACCGGTTGTAGTCCGGTCCGCTGTCGAACGGGTGGAACGGCTCGCCGGTTTCGGCCGACCGTCGCCGCAGGTACGCGTCGAACGTCTCCGCCCAGGCGGCGTTGTGCACCTTGGCGGTCTGCGTCAGCACACCGTCCAGATCGAAGAGACAAGCGTTCACGTGCGCGGGGAGGCCCAGCATCGCTTGAATCTATCCAGCCCTCGCCCCGGGCAAACCCCGTTCGGGGCTCAGCGGTTCGGGCGGAGCGTCCAGATCACTGTGAGCGAGGAGGTGAGCGTGCCGTCCTCGGTGTGGACCTCCACCTCGACCGGGAACTCCGGCCGCCGCCCGGCGTCCAGCTCGGCAAGCACCTCGGCGGGTACGCCGCCGAGCCGCGCGGTCGCCAGCACCGGCCCCACCGCCACCTTGCGGTAGCGGATGGTCGCGGTCACGGCCAGGGGTACGGCCCGGTCGAGCGCCTGCCCGAACGCGGCCAGGACAACCGCGCCCGAGGCGGTCTCCCCCAGCGTGAACATGGCCCCGGCGTGCGGGCCGCCCACGTGGTTGTGGTGCGCCGGGTCGTCGGGGAGCCGGACCACGGCCCGGACTCCGCCCTCGGCCTCGGGCGCCACCTCGACGAACTCGATTCCGAGCGTGCGGGCGAACGGCACGGCGTCGAGGAGACCGGCCGCCACCTGGCGAGAGTCGATGCTCATGCCCGAACGCTACTAGCCAGTAACACCACCGGCAAGACGATGAGCCGGCGGCCCAATGTCTCCAGCAAAGTGACATCCGGGCCGAAATCTCCACGGCTTGTCTCTTAATAAGGGACATTGGGACACGAGACGATCACTTCATCCCGCCACAGCCATGCCACCCTCCCGAATATCAAGATTTGCGCTCCGGATACTGAGCCCGGAGTAGATCTTGGTACGAAAGTGCCCCCAGAGGGTCCTTTTCCTACCAAGATCTACGGTGCGGAGACCGGCACGTCTGCGGCGTCATCAGCGCTCGGCTATCTCGTTGCGCCCTGAGCGGTCCGCGTCATGTCGTAGCCCATCGCGGGGATGATCTCGCCCAGTTCCCGCTCGACGTACGCGCGGGTGCCGGCGTCGAACTGGTCGTCGCGGTGCGCGAGCTTGTCCGCCTGGAACGTCGACGCGGTGACGGCGTCCTCGACGCCGAGCCGCTCGAACAGGGCGCGCCGCTGCCCGGGCCAGTCGGCCGCCAGGTCCTCCGCCTTCACCTCGACGTATCGCCGGCTCGTCAGGTCGGCCGCGTTCCTCCAGGCCAGCCACCTGTCGTAGACCGGCAGCAGGTAGGCGAGCGCACCGCCGACTGTGGACGGCGCCCACGGCTGGGCCAGGTGGGAGGCGAGCACCGAGATCGGGTGACGCTTGATGTGCACGATCGTCGCCTCGGGCACCAGTTCCCAGAGGAAGTCCAGGTAGAAGAGGTTGAACGGCGTCTTCTCGCACCAGGTCGGCTTGCCCGCGTCGGCCGCCGCCCCGCCGAACAGGGTGTCGACCAGGCCCCGCAGGACGCCGATCAGTTCGCTCCGGTCACGGAAGTACCTCGGGACGACCCGCCGTCGGCTGGCCGGCCCGAACGGCCCGGCGGGCCGGTCGCCGTCGCCGAAGCCCTCCGCGGGCGCGGGCTCCTCGAAGGCGTGCGCGATCACCTGCGGCCAGAGCCGGTGTACGGCGTCCCGATAGCGCCGCTCGCCGACCAGCTCGGGCACTGTCTTGCCACGGTCGTCACGCCGCCCGGGCACGCGTACGGTGAGGAAGTCGCTCAGCCGGTGCAGCGCGTCCTCACCGACAATGGGGTCGTACCGGTCGGTGAGCGCGTCGGCCAGGTCCCGCAGGCCACCGGGTTCGACGAGGAACTTGGTCTCCATCGGGATCCGGTGGATCAGCGGATGCTGGCCGATGACGTCGGCGATCCGCGACGTGCCCGAACGGCCCGCACCCGCGACGAAGACCGGTGAGGGGGACGACATGGACGGCAGTCAAACTCCCGGCCCGGCGCAGGGGCAATCCAATTATCCCCGCCGCGATCAGCTGATCGCCCTCCTGGCCGACGCAGTCGGGTCCGTCACAGTGGCGCACCCGACGCGGGTCGCCGTCGACGGGCCGCCCGCAGCCGGAAAGACCACGCTCGCCGACGAGCTGGCCGCCGTCCTGCGCGCCCGCGGCCGGTACGTCATCCGGGCGACAGTCGACGACTTCCTCTTTCCCCGGGAGCGGCGCTATCGACGCGGCGAGTTCTCGGCCGAGGGCTGCTACGTCGACACCCACGACCACGGGACGCTGAAGCGGGTGCTGCTCGATCCGCTCGGCCCGGGCGGCGATCGGCGCTTCCGGCACACGGTCTACGACCACGCCACCGACGCGCTGCTGTCCCCGCCGCTCACCACCGCTCCCGCCGACGCCGTGCTGGTGTTCGACGGCGTCTTCCTCCTGCGCCCGGAACTGCTCGACCGGTGGGAGCTGCGCGTGCTCGTGTCGACCGCGCCGGACCGTACCGTGGAGCGTGCGGTGGTCCGGGAGAGCCCGGTGTCGTCCCGGGCCGACGTCGAACGGCGCTGGCGGGAGCGTTACCTTCCCGCCCAGCGGCTCTACTCCGCCACGGCGTGCCCGGCCGAGCACGCCCACGTCGTCGTGCACAACGACGATCCCCGGCAGCCGATCTGGGAGACCCGGACCCACCCGGATGGCAGGCTGGCGACCATGGACAGGAATCGGGTGGCGGACGGCCGGTGCCTGTCGTTCGAGGAGTGGCCGTTCGCGCCGGGGAAGCGGGCCGCCGCCGGGTGAGAGACCGGCCGTCTAGTCGGCGGATATCTCCCCGAGAACGCGTTGCGCCTCGGCCGACTCCTCCGCGTCCTCGGGGTCGTCGACGGTGCGGGAGTAGGTGGACAGCGTCTTCCAGAGCGCCCAGCCACGTCCGCGCGCCCAGGTCGCGTCGTCCACCGACAGCCGCTCGCGGAATGCCGCCCGGCCCTCGACGCTCAGCAACGTCCAGGCGATCGCCAGGTCGCAGGCCGGGTCACCGACGCCGCATGTCCCGAAGTCGATGACGGCCGCCAGCCGGCCGTGCGCGAGCAACAGGTTGCCCGAGGCGATGTCGCCGTGGAACCAGCGATCCACCCCGTCCCAGCGGGCGCCGACCGCCCGCGCCCAGATCTCGCGTACCAGCGCGGCATCGACGCGGCCGTCCAGCGCCAGGAGCGCATGCTCGACCTTCTTGTCGTACGTGCGCAGCGTGCCGCCCCGGAACCAGTTGTGGACGCCCGGCTGCGGACCACCGGCGGCGTCGACGTCCTGCAGGGCCGCGAGGAATCCGGCCAGGTCGAGGGCGAACCGCACCGAGTCGGCGATCCGGTCCACGGCCGCGGTCTCGCCGTCGAGCCAGCGGTAGATCGACCACGGATACGGGTAGCCCGCACCCGGCTCGCCCTTCGCCAGCGGCGCGGGGATGGGCAGCGGCAGCCGATCGGCGAGGGCCGGGAGCCACAGGTGTTCCTTGTCGACGGCCAGGGCGTACTCGGCAGCGCTGGGCAGGCGCACCAGCAGCTCGGGGCCGAGGTGGAAGGTCCAGTTGTCCCAGCCACCCTTGGCGACCGGTTCGATCCGGAGGTCGGCCAGGTGCGGGAACTGGTCGGCTACCAGGCGACGCACCTGCTCCACGTCGACGGCGGTGCGCCGTGGCGGGGGACCGAGATCCGGTACGTCACTCACGCCCGTTTGGTGTGCGCGACGAACGCCGCCCAGCTCGACGGCGTGAACGTCAGCGCCGGGCCCTGCCGGTCCTTGCTGTCCCGCACCCCCACCACACCGGGCAGGTTGTCCGCCACCTCGACGCAGTTGCCGGAGTTGCCGCTGCTGCGGGTGCTCTTGCGCCAGGTCGCGCCGGTCAGCTCCATCGTTTCGCCGCCTCCGAGATCGCCGCCAGAGTCGCCCCGTGCGGCATAGCCTCCGCGCAGGGGGAGAACTGTAACCAGGGTCAGGCGCGCTTGGTGTGCGCGACGAACGCCGCCCAGCTCGACGGGGTGAACGTCAGCGCCGGCCCCTGCCGGTCCTTGCTGTCCCGCACGCCCACCACACCGGGCAGGTTGTCCGCCACCTCGACGCAGTTGCCGCCGTTACCGCTGCTGCGGGTGCTCTTGCGCCAGGTCGCGCCGGTCAACTCCATCGCTTCGCCGCCTCCGTGATCGCCGCCAGAGTCGCCCCGTGCGGCATCGCCTCCGCGCGAATGGACTCCCACGTCTGCCGCAGTGAGTTCACGTCCACCGTGCGCTCCACGATTGTGCCGTGCAACGGGTTATCCAGATAGCCCAGATCGTCGCCGTCGGCCGGGGTGGCGAGCACGAAAGCACCGTTGAGCCCCGGATAGGCACCGACCGTCTCCGGCACCAGGTGCAGGTGCACCCGGGGCCGCCGTGCCATCTCGATCAGGTGCTCCAACTGCTCCCGCATCACCTTCGGCCCGCCGACCGGGCGAGCCAGCGCCGCGTGGTCGAGCACCACCACGAACTGCGGCGGCGTGGGCCCGTCCAGCACCGCCTGCCGGGCCAGCCGGGCCGCCACCTGCTGTTCGACAGCCTCGCCGACGAACTGCGCGGCCCCTTCGTAGAGCGCTCGGGCGTACCCCTCGGTCTGCAGCAATCCGGGCACCACGAGTGGCTCGTAACTGCGTAACGCCGTCGCCTCCTGCTCGATGCTCACCCACTCGCGGAACCACGGCATCAGCGCCTCCTGCATCAGCGCGTCCCGGATCCGCACCAGCAGGCCGCCGCCGTTCAGCACCTCGTCGCAGCGCTCGGTGAACTCGGCGCGCGGCGCCCGGCGGCACTGCTCGACGGCCGCCACCAGCGACGCCGAATAGCTCACCCGCTCACCCAGCGCCTCCTGGGTCAGCCCGGCATCGGTGCGTAACCGGCGCAGCTCGCCGGCGAACAGTTCCCACAACGGCACACGGATCATCTGCACACCTCTGCACACGGCTGCACACGGAAATCGGCCGGTCGGACGGCCGGGAAGGTGGGGGTGGAACGCCTTCCGACCCTAGCGGCGCGGTGACGAGACTGTCACGCAGTGGAACCGAATTCGTCCGGTTCCCGCTACCGAGAGGAGTTGCGCCGTGCGACTGCGCTGGTTCCGCTGCCGGGGTGCGTCGGCACCGACACTGCCCCACCGGGTACGGGGCGACAACCTGCCGGAGTGGATGCGGCAGCCGACGCGTCCACTGCCGACGATGGGCCCGGGCCGGGTCGGCAACCTCACCCCGGCGCAGCAGTGGCGGGCGAACGGCGGTCGCTGGTCCGTACCGGAGCAGCGCGGGAACGGCGGCGGCCGTCGGTCCGTTCCGGAGCAGCGCCCGGGAGACGGCCACCACGAGGAGCGCCGGTGATCAGCCACCAGCTCGGGCAACCGCCGGACGGGCCCAGGCCGGATCGCCCCCGGCCGTACCCGTTGCACGCCACCCCGCACACGCCGCTGCGTCCGATGTGGTGCTGCCGGGCCTGCGGCCAGCCGTGGCCGTGCCCGATGGCCCGCCTGCTGCTGCGCAGCGAGTACGAGGACAACCGGATCGGGCTGTCCATCTACCTGTGCGGGCTGCTGTACGAGGCCACGCGCGACCTCTACCGGCTGAACCCGAACGACGCGCCGGCCCCGGCCGACATGTTCGCCCGCTTCGTCGGCTGGGGCCCGTACCGCCGTCACCGGCCCGTCCCACCGGGCGGCGACTGTTAATAAGGGGCCCTTCCTCTACCGGAGGCGTTAATAGGGTGCCCCTCCTTTCACCGCCAGCCGACGTCGATGCGGTCGCCTCGCTCGTCGAAGAAGTGCAGCGCGTCCATCCGCACCTGCACCGCGAGCGGGTGCCCGGGTGACACCTGCGGGTACGGCGCGAGCCGTACCGCCAGTTCCGCCGGACGACGGTGGTGGCGGCCCGGGTCGGGCAGCACGCTCGTGCGGTTGCCGCCGCCCCCGCCGGCCTCCGGGGCCGGGGCCGACGACTCCGTCGCGCGGCCGGTGAGCCGCTGCATCACCTGGTTGAACCGGCGCAGGCCGCGCTGGCCCGGTGCGGCCTGCTCGACCGGCGTGCCCATCTCGTCGACGACGATCGCGGTGGCGCCGATGTCGAGGAAGGCGAGCGACTCGTGGCCGTGGTGCTCCAGGTAGCGGATACGCCCGTGCAGCACGTCACCGGCGGTGTCCGGGGCGACCGGGGTGAGCGCCTCGGCGCGCATGCCGACCACGATCCGCTCACCGTGGTAGTGCGCCACCGCACGGCTGCGGATGTCGTCCCAGGGCAGGTAGAGCGACTGCTCACCGAGGTTCAGCGCGACGTACCGGTCGAGGTGGACGTAGACCGACGCCTCCAGCAGGTTCATCCGGGGGCTGCCCAGGAACGCGGCGACGTAGAGCGTCGCAGGCCGGCCGTACACCTGGGTGGGGGTGCCCACGTCCTGGAGCACGCCCTTGCGCATGATGGCGACGCGGTCGGCCATGGTGAGCGCCTCGGCCTGGTCGTGGGTGACGTAGATGGTGGTGACGCCCAGCTCGCGGGTGAGGCCGGAGATCTCCGCCCGCAGCTCGGCGCGCAACCCGCTGTCCAGGTTGGAAAGTGGCTCGTCCATGAGGAACAGGCCGGGCCGGCGCACTATCGCCCGCCCCATGGCGACCCGCTGCCGCTGGCCGCCGGAGAGCTGGCTGGGCTTGCGCCCGAGCACGTCGCCGATGCCGAGCGCGCTCGCCACGTCCTGGATCCGCTCGCCGCGCGGGCCGGGCTCGACGCCGCTCAGGCGCAGCGGGAAGCCGATGTTGTCGCCGACCGTCATGTGCGGATAGAGCGCGAAGTCCTGGAAGACCATGGCGATCTTCCGGTCGCGCGGTGGCAGGTCGTTCGCCAGCTCACCACCGAGCATGATGGCGCCGGAGGACGGATCCTCCAGTCCGGCCACCATGCGCAGCACTGTCGATTTCCCGCAGCCCGACGGGCCGAGCAGCACCATGAACTCGCCGTCGTTGACGTCCAGATTGATGGTGTCGACCGCGACTGTTCCGTCCGGGAACACCTTGGTGACATCCTTGAGCGCGACGGTCGCCACCGCCACCTCCCCAGCTACTCGCCCCAAACCCGGGAATGACTGTGACCAGGATCATCTGATTCGCACATCGGGTAAACGTGCCATGTTCAGCTCGTGACAGTCCTATTAACCGGTATTCGCCGGGCTCCGCAGTTAAGTGACCTGCCGGTAACCACTTTTACGGCGTTTCGCCGAGGAACACGCGGCGCACCACGCGCTCGGCGGCGTGCCCGTCGTCGAGCGCGCAGAACCGCGACCGGAACGCCGTCCGGGCCCGCTCGGCCGCCTCGTCGTCGACCGTGCCGGAACGGAACACGTCGAGCAGGCCGGGGAAGTCCAGCGCCACCGCGCCCGGCGGCTCGGCCAGGAGGTCGAAGTAGACGCCCCGGGCGACCCGGTAGGCGTCCCAGTCCGGCGCGTAGACCACTATCGGCCGGTCCAGCACCGCGTAGTCGAACATCGCCGAGGAATAGTCGGTGACCAGCACGTCCGCCGCCAGGTAGAGGTCCTCCACCCGGTCGTACGCGCTCACGTCCAGCACGCCGTCCGCGGCCGGTCCCCGGGGGTGCCGCTCCCGGTCGTGGAAGTAGTGGCTGCGCATCAGCAGCCGGCCCCGGGGCCCGAGCACGTCGAGCATCCGGTCCGGGTCGAACGGCGGCCGCCACCCGGGCAGGTGCTCGCGGTGCGTCGGCGCGTAGAGCACCACGTACTCGTCGGGTGCGATGCCCAGCGCGGCGCGGACCTGGCCGCGGTCCTCGGCGGTGGCCAGCGCCAGCCGGTCGTTTCGTGGGTAGCCGACCTCAAGCGTGGTGTAGTCCGCCGGGTACGCCCGCTCCCACATCTGCGTGGAGAAGCTGTTCGAGGTGATGCTGTAGTCCCAGCGGTCGACGCGGCGCAGCAGGCCGGCGAAGTTCATCCCCATCGCGCCCACCGGGTAGCGCTGCTGGTCCAGGCCCATCACCTTCACGGGCGTGCCGTGGTGGGTCTGCACGTGCACCGAGCCGGGGCGCTTGCGGACGAAGTCCGGGAAGTTGACGTTGTTGACGAGCCAGCGGGCGCGGGCCAGCACGCGGTGGTACTCGCGGCTGCCGGCCACCACGTACTCGACGCCCGGCGGCAACGTGGCCACCCGGTCGCGGCGGACGATCCACACGCCGCGCACCTGCGGGGCGAGCCGTCGGGCCGCCTCGTAGATCGCCGCCGGATTGCACGAGTAGCCCCGGTACCAGTAGGCCGCGTACACGGCGAGCGTCGGGTCGATCGGCCGGTGCAGCTCGGCCCGGTAGTACTCGCCCAGTGCCAGGTCACGGGCCCGCCGGGCGGTACGCCGCACCACCGGCGTCACCCGCCGCCGCGCCCGCCGCGCGGTCCGCCGGGCCGTCTCCCCCGCCTGGTGCGCCTCGCGCAACGCGCTGAACGTCCGCCAGCGCCCGGCCGCCACCAGCCGGTGCTTGAGCCCTTCCGGGCCGGGCGGGACCGGGTAGCCCTCGGGCGGCAGGAACCGCACGTAGTCGGCGTGCATCTGGGCGAAGAACGGTGCCCGCAGCTCGGGCGCGATCCGGGCGCCGTTGCCGAGCACCGTGAGGTAGTGCCAGATCATCCGCTCGAAGACGGCCGGCCGCAGCCCGGTCACGTGCCAGCGGTCCATCAGCCCGAACACGCGGTGCCACTGGGCGAAGACCTCGAAGTGCCGGTCCCCCCGGGTCTTCGTGATCGCGCCGGTGCGGCGCTGCCGGTAGTTCAGGCAGATCCGGTCGAGTACGCCGATCCGCCCGGCCGCCATCAGCGCCGGATAGCTGAACGAGACGTCCTCGTACCAGCCCGGCTCGAAGCGCAGCCCGCGTTCGAGCAGGAACTCCCGGCGCACCACCCGGTTCCACACGGTGTGCAGCAGCTTCAGCGTCTCCGGCCGATCCCGCAGCGCGAACGTCGTGGCGCCGGGCGGGTCGGGGAACACGTCACGCATCGCGCTGCGGGTGCCGATGTTGTTCCAGTGCGCCCGGACGTGGTCGACGATCAGCACGTCCGGCGCGGTGTCGCGGAGCCGGTCCGCGACGTGCGGCAGGCAGCCGGGCACCAGCCAGTCGTCCCCGTCGACGAACCACACGTACTCGCCGACGGCCCGGTCCAGCCCGATGTTGCGGGCCGGACCGAGCCCGACGTTCTCGGCGAGGCGTACCGGGCGGACCCGGGGGTCGCGCAGCGCGTACTCGGCCAGGATCTCGCCGCTGTCGTCCGGGGAGGCGTCGTCGACGCCGATCACCTCGATGTCGCCGAACGGCTGGCCGAGGATCGAGTCGAGACATTCCCGCAGGTAGCCCTGCACCTTGAAGGCCGGCACGACGAAGCTGATCAAGGTCACCCCGGCCCGCCCTCCGTCAGCCCGGCGAGCGCACACCCCCACGGGCGCGGGCCGGCAGGACCACCCAGGCGAGGACCACGCTCGCGACAAAAACCACGAGAAGGTACGCACCGATTGTAGCTAGAGCGATACTCGCATATCCGGCGATCAGCCCGATTGCCAGCAGCAGCGAACGCCCCGGCCAGCCCAGCGTGGCCGGGTGCAGCGGCGGCGCCGACTGCCGCTTCTCCAGCCGCGCGGTCAGGTCGTAGTGCAGCAGCGTGAGCACCAGGACGTACCCGAAGATCAGCCAGGCCGGGGCCCGGCCCGCCACCCCGACCGCGATGGCGAACAGGTACTCGGCGGCCCGCAACGCGGCCGGCACCAGCCAGTCCAGCGACCCGTCGTGCGGCGCCCGCGACGCCTGGGCGGCCCCCAGCAGCAGCACCAGCGCGAGCACCGGCACGAAGACCGGCAGGTCGCCGCCGCCGTGCACCGCGAGCAGCGCCCACACCAGCGTCCCCGCCGCGCCGAGCGCGCCGAGCACCGCCAGCAGCAGCGGCCGTCGCGCGGTCGGCAGCGTGCGCACCAGAATGCCGTCGTCACGGTGCAGACCCGCGTCCACAGTGGTCAGCACCGGCACCCGCATCCACCGCGCCCGCAAGGTCCGCAACCCCCCGGTGTACGCGAACGCCAGCGTCCCCCAGACCAGCACCGCGACCAGCGCCACCAGCGGCCCGAACAGCGCGGCGGCGATCGCGATGAGCGCCCACCGCTCACCGATCGGGAACACCACTGTGCGCTTCAGCCAGTACGACACCGAGCCCGTGTCCGCCTGCACCCGCGTCGACGCGGCGTTCAGCTTCCCGCCGATGCCGCCCGCGTCGGCGCTCACCACCTTCGGCCGCCGGGCCGCCTCGTCGTGCAACGCGCCGTACCACGTGTCGGTCATGTGCCGCACTGTCTGCAACGTCATCGCGGCGAGCGCCAGCGCCCAGCCGTACCGGAACCCGGCGTGCGTGGCGCCGAAGCCGAGACCGGCGTAGACCACGTACTCCTTGAACCGGTCGGCCATCGTGTCCAGCCAGCCGCCCCAGGCGCTGAAGTGCCGGGTGTAGCGGGCGAGCTGCCCGTCCACGCAGTCGAGCACGAAACCCAGGTAGAGCAGGACCGCGCCGGCGACCAGCGCGGGCCGTCCACCGGCGCCGAACAGCACCGCCGCGGCCACCGCGAACGCCACCGAGACCATGGTGACCCCGGTCGGGCCGATCCCGATGCGGGCCGCCGCCTTCGTGACGTACGGGGACCAGGTGCTGACGAAGAACGTGGTGAAGAAGTCGTCCCGCTCCTTCACCGACAGCTTCAACTCGGCGCGGTCCTCGTCGACGGCGGCCACCGCCGACTCGGCCGCCACCCGCTGCGCCTCGTCGCCGACCCGGTGCGCCACGAGCAGACGTACCCGATGGGCGAAGATCAGCGTGCCGCGGGCGGCGAGGTCGGCCACGAGCCGGTCCACCGCGTCGAGCCGCCCGCCCTCGGCGGCGCCGGGCGCGGCCGGCGCGGACGCCACATCGGTCAGGCGCGCGTCCGGCGCGGAGGCCGGATCCGGCGCGGCACCTGCGGCGCGGCGGGCGGCCTCGGCGAGCGCCGGCAGGTCGGCCGCGCCCACCCGCAACGCGCCGCCGAACACGCCGCTCGGGTCGGCGGCGCCGACCTCGACGACCTGCCCGCGTTCCTCGCGCACGGTGGCCTGCCCGGGAGCGGGCGGATCGGTGAGCACCAGCGCCACCGTCGGCCCCACCGGGCTGGTCGCGAGATGCTTGAGTACGGCCGTGTGCGCCACCAGATCCGCGCCGCTGACCAGCACCGGGCCGGTCGCGCCGGCGACCAGGTCGGCCAGCTCGGTCAGGTCCGCGGCGACGCGCACGTCGTCCGCCCCGGCCCGGCGCCACTGCGCGGCCAGGCGTTCGGTGAGCGGTTCCCCGGCAGGCCGGCCGGGCTCGGTGAGCTGGCCCGCCGCCGGTTCGGCGGCGAGCACGATCGCGAGCGTCACCGCTTCGCCGCGTCGGCGTAGGCGGCCAGCGCCTCGTCAATCGTCCCGTCGACGATCAGCCGTCCGGCGTCGAGGTAGAGCCCCCGACGGCAGAACCGGGTGAGGTCCTTGTCGTTGTGTGACACCAGCACCAGCGTGCGCCCTTCCGCGAGAAGTCGCTCGATGGTCGCATAGCACTTCGCGCGGAACTCCGCGTCCCCGACCGCTGTCACCTCGTCCACAAGCAGCACCGGGTGCGGCAGGTGCGCGATCACCGCGAAACCCAGCCGCACCTTCATCCCCGACGAGTAGTGCCGCACCGACGTGTCGATGGCGCGTTCCACCTGCTCACCGGCGAACGAGACGATCTCGTCGAAGTGCTCCCGCAGGTACGCCGACGACAGCCCGTGCAGCCCGCCCACCAGGTAGAGGTTCTCCCGGCCGGTCAGGTCGCCGGAGAACCCGGCGGACAGTTCGAGCAGCGGCGCCACCCGGCCGTGCACCCGGATCGAGCCCTCGTCCGGGATGAGCACACCGGCGATCAGCCGCAGCAGCGTGCTCTTGCCGGTGCCGTTGCGGCCCACCACGCCCACCGTCTCACCCGGCTCGACCCGGAACGACAGGTCACGCAGCGGCCAGAACCGGCCCGCGTCCGGGTCGCGGGCGCCCCGGTGCACGATCAGCTCCCGCAGCCGTAGCTGACGGCGCCGGTTGCGGACGAACCGGATGCCGAGCCCGTCCGCCTCGATGATCGGCGCCATTCAGAGTTCCTTCAGCACTGCCGGTTCGAGGCGGTGGAACGCCCACCAGCCCAGCGCCAGCACCAGCACGCTGCCGGACACCGTGATCGTGAGCAGGCGGGCATCAGGGAACTCGTCCGGATACCAGACCGCGTGGTGCAGCTGGAAGATCCCGACCAGCGGGTTCAGCTCGTACCCGATCTTGAGCCAGCCCGGCATGCCCGACTCCCGCACCAGGTCGAGCGGGTAGATGATCGGCGTCGCGTAGAACAGCAGCCGGATGACCAGCCGCATCGTGCGTTCGATGTCGCGCATCAGCACGTTGCCCGCCGACAGCAGCAGCGCCAGGCCCACCAGCAGCACGAACTGCACCGCCACCGCCAGCGGCAGCGCGAGCAGGCTCCAGCCGGGGCGGATCTTCCCCTGGCTCGCGTAGAGCGCCGCGACGGCGGCCAGGATCGGCAGCCCGGCCAGGTACTCGGCGAACCGGCCGGCGACCCGCCCGATCGGGAAGATCGGCCGGGGCAGGTTCATCGTGGTGATCAGCCGGGACTGCCCGGTGAGCGCGTTCGCCGCCTCGGTCAGCGCCGAACTCGCCCACATCCAGGCGAAGATGCCGGTGATCAGGAACAGCGGGTACGACCCGGCCGCCTCGCCGAGGTGCCGCCGGGTCGCGCCGGAATAGAGCACGCCGAAGACGAACCAGTAGATCAGGCCCATGCCGAGCGGCTCGATCAGCGACCAGAAGTAGCCCAGTACCGACTGCTGGTACTTCACCGCGAGATCCCGGCGGACCAGGATGCGCAGCGAGGTGCGGGCGGACCAGAGCGCCGCGACGCCTGACGTCACCGCATGATGGTCGCTTTGTCAGTAGCGCTCCCGGGCCGGGTGCGGGCCGGGATCACCCCAACGGGGTCAGCACTCGATCACGTTGACGGCGAGCCCGCCCCGCGCGGTCTCCTTGTACTTGACCTTCATGTCCGCGCCGGTCTCCCGCATGGTCTTGATGACCTTGTCCAGCGACACGTGGTGCACCCCGTCGCCGCGCAACGCCAGCCGGGCCGCGGTGATCGCCTTGATGCTCGCCACCGCGTTGCGCTCGATGCACGGAATCTGCACCAGGCCACCCACCGGATCGCAGGTCAACCCCAGGTTGTGCTCCATGCCGATCTCGGCGGCGTTCTCCACCTGCTCCGGCGTACCGCCCAGCGCCTCGGCCAGCCCGGCCGCCGCCATCGAGCACGCCGAACCCACCTCACCCTGGCAGCCCACCTCGGCCCCGGAGATCGACGCGTTCTCCTTGAACAACACACCGATCGCGCCCGCCGCCAGCAGGAACCGGACCACGCCCTCCTCGGAGGCACCCGGCACGAACCGGGTGTAGTAGTGCAGCACAGCCGGGATGATCCCGGCGGCACCATTAGTCGGCGCGGTGACCACCCGCCCGCCGGCCGCGTTCTCCTCGTTGACCGCCAGCGCGAACAACGTCACCCAGTCCATCGCGCGCAACGGATCCTGGCTGCCGGTCTCCGCCTCCAGGCTGCGCCGCATCTCCGCCGCGCGCCGCCGGACCTTCAACCCACCCGGGAGTACGCCGTCACGGGTGCAGCCGTTCTCCACGCACTCGCGCATCACCCGCCAGATCTCCAGCAACCCGGCGCGCACGTCCGCCTCGCTACGCCAGGACACCTCGTTGGCGAGCATCACCTCACTGATCGACAGCCCGGTCTCCGAGGTGACAGTCAGCAGCTCCGCGCCGGTCAGGAACGGGTGCCGTACCCGGGTGCTGTCCGCCTTGATCCGGTCCGCCCCGGCCGCCGCCTCGTCCACCACGAACCCGCCACCGACCGAGTAGTACGTGCGCGTCCGCACCTCGCCCCCGGCCGCGTCGTACGCCGCGAACGTCATCCCGTTCGGGTGGTACGGCAACGACCGCCGCCGATGCAGCACCAGATCCGCGTCCGGGTCGAAGTCGACCCCCTGGCTGCCGAACAGGTCGAGCCGCCGCTGCGTACGGATCCGCTCCACCCGCGGCCCGACCGAGTCCGTGTCGACGGTCTCCGGGACCTCACCCTCCAGCCCCAGCAGCACCGCCCGGTCACTGCCGTGCCCGTGGCCGGTCGCGCCGAGCGAGCCGAACAGCTCCGCCCGTACCCGCGCCACATCGGCGAGCATCCCGTCGGCCTTCAGGCCCGCCACGAACGTACGGGCGGCCCGCATCGGCCCGACGGTGTGCGAGCTGGACGGCCCGATACCGACACTGAAAAGATCGAAAACACTGATCATTTGCTGCTTTCCTCGCCGTCGTCCCCGTTGTGCGGATCCGAGCCGGTGCGTGGGTGCCGCGCCCGCCAGGCGGGTAGACGGCCGGCGCCCGGGGTGGGGGCGCCCGACCGGCGAGCCTACCTCGCCCCCGTGAATACCCGCCCCCGCTCCGCCACATACC
>NZ_LEKG01000015.1:0-62403 GCF_001029515.1 Micromonospora sp. RV43
GCCCCCACCACCACCCGGTCGGCGACCCGGTGCCGGCGTACCTCCGGACCGACCTCGACCACGTCGCCGAGGAACTCGCGTCCGAGCACCTCCCCGGCGGACGCCTCGGGCACCTGCCCGGCCAGAAGCGGCAGGTCCGCGCCGCAGGTCGTGCTCCGCCGGACCCGGACGATCATGTCCTGGGCGTTGCGCAGCTCCGGGTCCGGGACGCGGCGCACCTCCACGAGACCGGCTCCCGCCCAGCACAGCGCCCTCACGTCACGGTCCCCGGCCGGTCCAGCGGCGAACGGTCCGCCCGCAGCACCTCGCCGGTCTCCAGGAGCTGCTTGGTCTGCCGCAGCACGTGGCGCAGGAACCGGCCCGGGTCGTCGCCGACCAGGTGTGCGGCGAACCCCGGGAGCGTGCACTCCCCGCCCAGCGGGCGGACCGCCAGCTCGGTACCGCGACCGCCGGGGGCCGGACGGGCCCACAGCTCGACCGCGCCGTCGAGGTGGCGCAGCGGCTCGGGCCACCGCCCGGCCGGGAGCACCTGCTCGGGCGCCCCGGCGATCGTCACCACCTGCCACCGGCCACCCGTCCCCCCGCCAGCACCAGCACGCCCGCCGCCAGCCGCCCGCTCCGCGCCACCTGACCTCCCGCCGTCCCCGGGTGGCCGGCCAACCCGGCCGGCCACCCCGCGTGCCTACAGGGTGCGCGCCGCCCGGGTGAGCGGGGTTCGCCCCGAAGGGGTGAACCGGCGCGCTGCGGGTAACCGCTGCCCGCACCGACGGGGGGAGGGACGCATGCCGGAGGAGGCAGACCAGGTCGTCACCGCACCGAGCGGCACAAGCGACATCACCGGTACGCCCGATCTGCTCACCACCGGCCTCGATTCGCCCGATGTCGCCGGTGGTGCGCTGCCGGGTGGCCCGCCGCTGCTGGCGTCCCGGTTGACGCCGCCCGTGCCGCCCGAGCCGGTCCTGCTGCGTCCCCGGCTGCTCGACCGGCTGGAACAGGGCGCGTCCGGGCCGGTGACGCTCGTCTGCGCGCCGGCCGGCTGGGGCAAGACGACGCTGCTGTCGACCTGGGCGCAGGGGGAACGGGACGGGCCGGCGCCGGCCTGGGTCACGGTGGCCGAGGGGGAGACCACCCGGCGGCTCTGGGGCTACCTCGCGGCGGCCCTGCGTACCGCCGCCGCCGACGATCCGGACGACGGGCCGCCACCGGTGCCGGACGGGCCGCCCCGGCCCGAGCAGCTCGAAACGCTCGCCGCCGCGCTCGCCACCCGTGAACGACCCGTGTTGCTGGTCCTGGACGACCTGCACCGGGTCACCGACCCGGCCGCCCTGACCGGGCTGGAGTTCCTGCTCCGGCACTCCGACGGCCGCTTGCGGCTGGTGGCCGGCGCGCGCGGCGAACCACCGCTGGCGCTGCACCGCTGGCGGCTGGCCGGCGAGCTGACCGTGATCGGCGCCGACGACCTGGCGTTCACCGCCGACGAGGTGGCCGACCTGCTCGTCGCGCACGGCGTGGCCGTACCCGCCCCGGCCGTGACCCGGCTCGTCGAACGGACCACCGGCTGGCCGGCCGGGCTGCGCTTCGCCGCGCTCGCGCTCGGCGACGGCGCCGACCCGGCGCGCACCGTGGAACGGTTCGCCGGTGACCAGCCGGACGTCGCCGCGTACCTGCGGGACGAGGTGCTCGCCCCGCTGGAACCGGCGACCCGCGACGTCCTGCGCCGGGTGGCGGTGGCCGTCGCGGTCCACGCCGACCTGGCGGCCGCGCTGACCGGGCGGCCCGACGCCGGGCACCTGCTCGCCGAGGCGGCCCGGGAGGGCGGCTTCCTCCACCAGGACGGCGGCAGCCCACCCTGGTACCGGCCGCACCCTCTGCTGGCCGACGTGCTGCGCGACGAGCTGGACCGGCTGCCCGCCGACGAGGTGCGGGAACTGCACCGGCGGGCCGCCGGCTGGTACGGCACCCACGACCGTCCGGCCGAGGCGCTGCGGCACGCGCTTCTCGCCGGTGAGTGGGCCGACGCCACCGAACTGCTCGTCACCCGCTGGCCCGAGCTGGCGCCGGACGAACCGGCCGCCGTACCCGCTCCGCCCGAGCCGCCCGCCGAGGCGGTCCGCCGGGATCCGGAGCTGGCGCTGGCCGCCGCCGCCGAACGGGCGTACGCCGGGGATCGGGCCGCCGCCGACGCGCAGCTGCGGCGGGCGCTGGCCGAGGCCGCCGGCCTGCCCGCGCCCCGCCGTGACCGGTTCGGCCGGCTGGCCGCCGCCGTGGAGCTGAGCCTCACCCGGCTCGGCGGCGACCACGAGGAGGTACGCCGGGCCGCCGACCGCCTGCTGGCCACCATCGCCGCTGACGAGTCCCCGGGCGGCCCGGACGCCGACAGTGCCGTTGCCGGTGATCCCGGCGATCCGCGCGCCGGGACGGCCGAGCGGGACGACGTGCGCGCGGTGGCCGGTGCCGCGCACGGGCTGGCCGCGCTGGCCGAGGGGGAGCTGTCCACGGCCCGGGACCGGTTCGCCGCCGCGCGGGAGGCGGCGCGGCGGGCCGGGCGGCCGCGTACCGAACTGCTCTGCGTCAGCCGCTCGGCGTTGCTGGAGGCGGCCCGGGGCGCGCTGCGGGCCGCCGAGCAACTGGCCCGGGAGGCGCTGGCGATGCCGCCGTGTCAGGGCTGGTCGTCGCGGTCCGACTGCGGCTACGCGTACCTGGCGCTGGCGTTCGTGGACTGGCAGCGGGACCGGCCGGCGGAGGCCACGGCCCACCTGGTGCTCGCCGGGCCGGCCGGTGCGGAGCCGGGCGGCGCGGCGCTCACCGCGCTGTGCCGGGCCGGGCTGCTGGCCGACGGTGGCGACCCGGGCGGCGCGCTGCGCACGCTCGCCGGGGCGCGCGCGGTCGCGCCCGGCGCGGAGCTGGGCGAATGGTTCGCCGCCGACGAGGCCCAGGTACGCGCCGCCGTCGGCGACGTCGACGGTGCCCGGACGCTGCTCGACGCGGCGGGTGACGGGCCGGCGCCGGCGCTGGTGGCCGCGCGGCTGCGGCTGCGCGCCGGTGACGCCCGCGCGGCCGAGCGTGCGCAGCCCGACTGGACCGCGCCCGGCGCGGCGGACTGGCCGTTGCCGGTGCGGCTGGGCGCCGGGCTGCTCGACGCGGCGCTCGCCGACGCCTCCGGTGACGCTAGGCGCGCCGGGCGGCTGCTGGAGGAGGTGCTGGCGCTCGCCGAGCCGGACGGCTTCCGGCGCGTCTTCACCCGGGCCGACCCGGGGGTACGGGACCTGCTCGCCGCGCGCCTGGACTCGGGCACCGCGTACTGGGCCACGGTGAGCGAGCTGGTCCGGGGCGTGGACGCGCAACCGGCAGCGGCACCGGCCGACGGTCCGGCCCGGTCGCTCGACGAGCCGCTCACCGAGCGGGAACTGACCATCCTGCGCTATCTCCAGAGCATCCTGTCCAACGTGGAGATCGCCGCCGAGCTGTCACTGTCGGTCAACACGGTCAAGACGCACGTGCGCAACATCTACCGCAAGCTCGACGCGACCCGCCGGCGGGACGCCGTCCGGCGGGCGCGCGAGCTGCGGCTGATCTGACAGTCAGCCGTCGTCGGTGGCGGCGTCCACCACTGCCAGCAGCTCGGCCAGGTCGTAGCCGCCGTCGTGCCGGACGTCGTTGACGAACAACGTCGGGGTGCCGTTGACGCCGCTGCGGATGCCGCCGACGAAGTCCTGCCGGACCCGGTCGGCGTACTCCTGCCGGCCGACCTCCGCGGCGATCTCCTCCGGCGACAGGCCGATCTGCTCGACGCCGAGCGACAGGTGCACCTGGTCGAGCTGGTCCTGGTGCTGGTAGAGCCAGTCGTACATCTCCCAGAACCGGCCCCGGGCGGCGGCGGCCTCGGCGGTCTCCGCGGCGGTCTCCGCGTACGGGTGGACGTTGGTGATCGGGAAGTGCCGGTACACCAGACGCACCATGTCGGCCCGCTGGCGCAGCACCTCTGCCAGGTTCGGGTAGGCGGCGCCGCAGAACCGGCACTGGAAGTCGCCGTACTCGACGACGGTGACCGGCGCGTCCACCGGCCCGCGGACATGGTCGCGTTCGGTCACCGGGATCCGCAGCCGCGCGGTGGTGACCTGAAGGGGCGTGGTCATCCGGTACTCACCCGCCGATCCGCCTCCAGCCGTTCCAGCGCGTCGAGGATCCCGTCCACGCCCGGGTTCACCTCGGGCGGGGACAGATGGCTCCAGGCCACCCGGCCGTCCGGGTCGAGGACCACGAGTGCCCGGTCCGACTGCCCGTGCGGCGCGTACGCGCCGTACCGGCGCGACACCTCGCCCTTGGGCTCGAAGTCGGCGAGCAGCGGGAACCGGATGCCCCGGCTCTCGGCGAACGCCCGGTGCGAGTCGACGCTGTCCACCGAGATGCCCAGCAGCACCGCGTCGTACCGCTCCAGCTCGGGCAGGGCGGCCTGGTACAGGGTCATCTGCTCGCCGCACACAGGTGACCAGTCCGCCGGGTAGAAGGCCAGCACCACGGGACGGCCCCGGAACTGCCCGGGGCCCACCTCCCGTCCGTCCGGCGCCGCCGGGAGCGTGAACCCGGGCGCGGCCCGCCCGGGTGTGATCAGCCCGTTCGGATCACTCATGCCTCCCACCATGGCCGCGGCCCGGGTGAGGCGGGCTCACCCGGGCGGGGTGGTTCCGTCAGCGCACGGCGAGGTGGTTGCGCACCTCCCGGATGCCCGGGGCGTTCCACACCACCCGCTCGATCTCCTCGCGCTCGCCTGCGGAGTGGACCTGCCCGTCCAGCAGCACCGTGTCGCCGTGCACCCGCACGTCGACCTGCTCGGCCTCGGTGGCGGCGTTGCGGGCCAGCGCATCCACGATCCGCTCGGCCAGGTCACCGCCGTCGGCGCGCACGGCGGGGCGTACCGCGATGCCGTTGCTCACCCCGCACACGCCGGTGAGCCGGGCGACCGAGCGTTCGGCGGCCCGCCGTTGGTACTCCCACTCGACCTCGCCGTGCAGCGTGACCCAGCCGTCGGCCACCGTCACCTGCAACGCCTCGATCGGCACGAACGCGTCCCATTCCAGCGCCCGTACGGCCGCGACCGCGATCTCCGGGTCCTCCCGCCCGGCCGCGGTGTCGATCCGGACGGCGATGTCGTTGGCGACCGCGCGGACGCGGGCGACCCGGTGCGCGGCCCGCTCGGCGGCCCACTTCTTGGCGTAGCTGTCCACCCGTCCGGTGAGCGTCACCACGCCCTCGGTGACGGTCACCCCGATCTCGTCCGGGCCGACCCGCGGCTCCCAGGTCAGCTCGTCGAGCACGGCGGACTGGATGTCCCGGTCGGTACGCGTGATCGTGTCGGTGGCCATCCGGCTCCCCCTCCCGTCGATCGCGGCGCGGGCACGTGGTCCCGCACCCGCGATCCTGCGCGCGCCCCGGGTGAGCGGGCCTCACCCGGCCCGGGTGAGGCAGCACGACGGCCGCTCCCGGGAGTCCCGGGGGCGGCCGTTGTCGTGTCGTACGGGCGGGTCAGCCGTCCAGGCCGGCCGGCGAGTTCGGCCGGTCCACGTCCACGAACTCGATCTCGTCCGCGGCCCGGTCCCGGCTGCCGGCGGCGCGCGCCGCGGTGCCGGCGGCCCAGCCGATCGCCGCGCCCGCCAGCGCCGCCGCGATCAGCAGCGTCCAGGGCAGGGCGGGCCGGCGGCCGGCGAGCGCGTCGAAGGCGAGGGACGCCCGGCGGCGTGCCTCGTCGGCGGCGGAGCCGACCAGGTCGGTGGCGTCGTCGGCCAGGCCGGAGGAGCTGCGGCGGGCGGTCCGGGTGGCGTCGCGCACGCTGTCACCGGCGGAACCGGCGGCGGAGAGCAGGTTCTGCCACGCCTGGTCGGCGACCCGCTCGGCCTTGCCCCGGCGGTCCAGCAGGTTGGATCCGAACATCGTTCTACCTCCTCGGGTGCCGAAGGCCGGCGGCCACTTCGGACTCCGGTGTCCATCCGGCGGGTTCACTGTCTCGGGCAGTGCCCCACCGGCGCGCGCGGCAAACCACGCCGTGGTTCCCGGCCGTGAGCAGCGAACGGGACGAACCACCCGAACGCGCCGGGACCGGTGCCCACGGGACGTGCGTGCGCCCGCTACCCTGGTCGGCGGATCGGCGGGCCCGCCCGGTCGCATGGTTGGCCGCGACCCGCCATACAGGGGAAACTGGAACCCGGAGGTCCGGATTGGGTACGCCCAGGTGTGCCCAGTTCGCGAATTGCTCATCCCGGGGGGTGGCGACCGGGCCGTTGGAGGAATACTCTCGGTCGCGGCCCGCGTACTGATGAGGCGCCCGTCATGGGCGAGTGGAGGTGCTCGCGTGAGCCTGTCGATCGTGAAGTCGGTGCGGCCGGGTGGTGTCGTCCAGATCGCGCCCCGTGGGGAGATCGACGTCGACACCGCGTACGAGGTGCGGGAAGCGATCGCCGAAGTGCTCGCCAAGGGCCGTCCCTCGCGAATCGAGCTGAACATGCGGCTCGTCACGTTCATCGACTCGGTCGGCATCAGCGCCATGGTCGCCGGCTTCCAGACCTGCGAGGTCAGCGGCGTCAAGCTCGTGGTCACCGAGCCGAGCCGGTTCGTGCACCGGCAGCTCTGGGTGACCGGCCTGCTCGGCCTGTTCGGCGCGCCCGAGCCGTGGTTCGCCGACGACACCCCCGAGGTGCTGCCCGGCGCCTGAGCGCGCCGTCCACACCCCCTGCAGCCAGGGGACCTTCTACCCGTTGCCAGTCCGGCGTCGGTACGGGACGATCGTCGCGACGCACGACGGCGAGGGGGCCCGCTTGCAGAGCAGCGACAGCTTCAGCTACACCGTGCAGGCCCGGTGCACCCGGGCCGAAGCGGTGGCGCTACTGGGTGACCTGAGTCGCCAGGGCGAGCTGCATCCGCTGATCGTCCGGGTCCGGAAGCTGCCGGCCCGGCCGGGCGCGCTGGCCAGCTACGCGATCACCGACCGGCTGCAACTCGGCCCGCTGCACTTCCCGGTCACGTACCAGGCGGACGTGCTGATCGCCGGCGAGGACGAGGTGGTCACAGTGGCGCGTCAGCAGCCCGCGACGACGGTCCGCAACCACACCCGGCTGCGCGACGAGCCGGACGGCACGGTACGCATCGACGTGGAGATCACGCTCACCGCTCCGGCGCCACTGTTCGGGTACGCGTTCCGCCAGGCCCGGGCGGCTCACCTGGGCCTGGCGGCTCGTCTCGGAGCGACCCTGGAGGGCCGGCCGGCCTGATCCGGCCGGCCCTCTCGGGGCGCGCTCAGTACACCGACAGGTGCACGTGGTTGGTGTGGTCGCTGGACGGGTCGCCGTTGCCGCCGCTGTACGACTTCCACCCGCTGCTGGGCAGCCAGATCTGCTTGAACCAGATCACGTAGAGCACGGCGAGCGGGTCGGCGTTGCGCACGAAGTACGCGGCCAGGTTGTTGCCGTACGTCCGGTCACCGCCGGTGGCCACGCCGCCGAAGCCGTTCTTCTGCGCGGCGAAGTCACAGGCCCGCCCCTTCGGGTGCTCACCCGAGCCGCTGGGCCGGTGGCACGAGACGTACCGGGTGAAGCCCGCCGCCTTGGCCTGTTGCAGCGCGTGCAGCGTGCGCGGGGTGATGCAGCCGTTCGCCGGGGTCGGGTCGTTGACGCTGCACGACTCCGACGGCCAGGAGCCGTCCGAGTTGCGCGGTGCCGGCTTCGCGTTCTTGCTGGAGGTGCCCTGGACGCTGCCACCGCCGCTGCTGCTGCGCGAGGCCCGGTCGTTCGCCACCTCCAGGGCGCGCTCGGCCTGCTCCTTGCGCTTGGCCATCACCGTCACCTGCTTGCGCTGCTCGCGGATCTCTCCGTCGAGCTGGGCGCGGGTGCGGGTGGCCTCGTCCCGGGTGGTGATCAGGTCGCGCAGCGTACGGTCCTCGTGCGCGGCGACCTGCTCCAGCGCGGCGGCCCGGTCCATGAAGCCCTCCGGGCTGCTGCTGCCGAGCAGCGCCCCGGCGGTCCCCAGACGGCCGTTGCGGTACGCCACGGCGGCGATCTCGCCGACCTTGGCGTCGCGTACGGCCAGCTCGGCGCCGACCGTCTTGAGTTGTTCGTTCAGCTGCTTCTGGCGGCTCACCGACCGGTTCAGCGCGGCTTTCGCCTCCAGCCAGCCCTTGCTGGCCGCGTCGAGCTGGGCACGCAGTTCGGGCGTGCCACCCTCGTCGTCGCCGGGCGCTGCGGCGAGCAGGCCGGTCGCCGGCGCCGCCGAGGCGGGGGAGACCGGAACGGTCGCGACGCCGAGGGTCAGCGTCGCGACGAGCAGGGCCGCCAACCGGGCGGCCGTCCGTCGTACAGGTGCCACTGGGGGCATTCACACGTCCTTCCGTCAACGCCGACCGGGTTAGCTGACGGGTTCGGGACGGAAGATCCCTACCGCTGACGCGGATGCACCCCACGTACGTGGTTCCCCGGCTCGTCCCTGCGGACGATTAGGCGACGGCCGCCCCACCGGGGCCGGGTGGCGCCCGCGGGTGCGGCCGCGACCGAGACTACCGGCGCTGCCCGGGCACGGCTCCGTGGAGCAGTGCCACTAGGCGGGGCAAAACCGGCATAAGACTACATTAGCCACAGTGATTTAAGTGTGTCCTAATCACCACTCGGTCTGTCCGCACACTCCGGCCGACGCTCCGGGTTCGACCTGCAACGTGGCGTGATCGATGGAGAAGTCCTCGTGCAGGGCGGCCCGCGCGGCGGCCAGCACCACGCCCGGGTCCACGCCCGGATCGGTGGTCAGGTGCGCCGAGGCCACCTCCATGCCCGAGGTGAGCGTCCAGACGTGCAGGTCGTGCACCTCGGCCACGCCGGGTACGGCGGCCAGCCGGTCGTGCACGGCGGTGACCTGGAGGTGCTCCGGCGCGGCCTGCACCAGGATGCGCAGCGCGGCCCGGCCGAGCCGCCAGGTGCGCGGCAGGATGAACAGGCCGATGCCGACGGCGACCAGTGGGTCCGCCCACCACCAGTCGGTCACCGTGATGATCAACGCGGCGGCGATCACGCCGAGCGAGCCGAGCAGGTCGCCGAGCACCTCCAGGTACGCCCCGCGCAGGTTGATGCTCTCCTTCGACCCGGCGCGCAGCAGCGCGAACGCGACGATGTTGGCGAGCAGGCCGAGCACCGCCACCACGAGCATCGGGCCGGCCAGCACCTCCGGCGGCTCGCCGAACCGGCGTACCGCCTCGACCAGGACGTAGATGGCGACGGCGCCGAGCAGCACGGCGTTGGCGAGGGCGGCGAGCACCTCCAGCCGGTAGAGCCCGAACGTGCGCTGCGGGTCGGTGCCGGCGCGGCGGGTGGCGGTGATCGCGGCGAGGGCCATGCCGATGCCGAGGACGTCGGTGAACATGTGCCCGGCGTCGGAGAGCAGCGCCAGCGAGCCGGTCGTGAAGGCGGCCACCGCCTCGACCACCATCAGGGCGGCGAGCAGCGCGAAGGCGGCCCAGAGGCGGCCCCGGTGGCGGTGCGCCGCGTTGGTCACCGCGCCGCTGTGGTCATGACCTGCGCCCACGCCAACACCCTTCCTGCCCCGTACCGGCCAGGCCCAATGTATGTTCACATCGCTATGTATGCAACTGAACTATGGGTGACAGCCGGGTCACGGTCGGGTGTCCGTCAGGAGGGGTCGAGCGTGGTGAGACGCTGGGTGGCCCGGGACAGCGCCACGTAGAGCGTGCGGACACCCGAGCCGGGGTCGGCCCGGATCTCGCTCGGCGCCACCAGCACCACGCCGTCGTACTCCATGCCCTTGGCCTGGAGACTGGTCACCACCTGGAGGCGGCCCGCGCCGAGCCTGCCCAGCCAGCCGGCCACCTCGTCCCGGCGCGGCACCGGCGTGATCACGCCGACGGTGCCCTCCACCTGCGCGAGCAGCGCCTCGGCCGCCTCGACGGTGGCCGCCGGCAGGTCGGCGGCGGGCACCGTGCGCTCGACCGGCGGCACGCCCGTGGACCGCACCGCGTCGGGCAGCGGCAGGTCCGGGTAGAGACGGCGGATCTCCGCCGCCGCCACCGCGAAGATCTCCGCAGAGTTGCGGTAGTTGGTGGTCAGCTCGTAGCGGTGCCGCTTGCGCCGGCCCAGCGCCTGGTCCCGGGCCCGGTCCAGCTCCTGCGGGTCGCCGGTCCAGGCGGTCTGCGCCGGGTCGCCGACCACCGTCCAGGACGCCAGCCGCCCGCGCCGGCCGACCATCCGCCACTGCATCGGCGAGACGTCCTGCGACTCGTCCACCACCACGTGCGCGTAGTCGCGGTAGTCGTCCGGACGCTCCCGCGCCGCCGCGCGGGCGGCGCGCTGCCGATCGGCGTACGTGCTCAGCTCGCGCACGCCACCGGCGAGCTGGTACGGGTCGCGCTTGGGGCGGGCCCGCCGCACCGGCTTGCCGAGCAGCGCGTCCAGCTCGTCCAGCAGCGCGATGTCGGCCACCGTCAGCCCTTCGGTCGCGAGGCTCCGGTACGCGTCGCCGAGCAGCCGGATCTCCGCCGAGGAGAGGATCCCACCGGCGTAGCGGCGCAGCCGGTCCGGGCGGGCCAGCCAGTCCAGCACGTGCCTCGGGTGCAGCCGGGGCCACCAGGCCTTGAGGAACTCGCGGAACTCCGGCCGTTCGATGATCTCGTCCTCGAACGCGGGCTGCTCCGGCAGGCGTCCCACCCGCAGCGTGCGGGCCTGCGCGTAGAGCGCGGCGAGCACCGCGTCGAACGCCGCCCGGCGTACCTCGTTGCGGCGTGCCCCACGGGCCAGCGTCCGGTCCCGGATCGCGTCCAGCGCGGGACGTTCCAGGCGCAGCAGCTCGCCCCGGTAGAGCAGGCGCAGCTCGGCGGGGGAGTCCGGCACCGCGTCGCGTACCGCGCGTTCCAGCACCCGGCGCATCCGCAGCGAACCCTTCACCGCCGCCACGTCCGGCGGGTCCGTCCGGGACGCGGACAGGCCGGGGAACAGCGAGCCCAGCGAGTGCAGCGTGGCGGTCTCCTCGCCCAGCGACGGCAGCACCGAGGCGATGTACTCGACGAACACGCCGGACGGGCCGACCACCAGGATGCCGCCGCCGGCGTACCGGGCCCGGTCGGAGTAGAGCAGGTACGCGGCCCGGTGCAGCGCCACCGCCGTCTTCCCGGTGCCGGGGCCGCCGGAGACGATCGTGACGCCGTTGCCGGGGGAACGGATCGCCTCGTCCTGCTCGCGCTGGATGGTGGCGACGATGTCGCGCATGCCCCGGCCGGTGGCCCGGGACAGCGTGGCAAGCAGCGCCCCGTCACCGACCACCGCCATGTCCGGCGGCGCGGCCTCCGGGTCCAGCAGGTCGTCCTCGATCCGGGTGACCTTCTCGGACGCGGACTGGATCGTGCGCCGGCGCACCACACCGCGCGGCTCGGCGGGCGTGGCCTGGTAGAACGCGGCGGCGGCGGGTGCCCGCCAGTCCACCACCAGCGTCTCCGCGTCCACGCCCCGCACACCGAGACGGCCGACGTGCAGCACCTGCCCGGTACGCAGGTCCAGCCGGCCGAACACCAGCCCCTCGTGCTCGGCGTCCAGCACGTGCCGGCGCTGGGCGGCGTGGAAGACCATCGCGTCCCGCTCGACCAGCGCACCGAAGTTGCCGACCCGGGCCAGCCGGTAGCCCTCCCGCTCGGCGTCGGCCGCCGACCGGCGCAGTTCGGCCAGCCGGGCGTACACCCGGTCGAGGTGGCGCTGCTCGGCGGCGATCTCCCGGTCCAGCGTGGTCTGGTCGGTCAACGCGGATGCTCCTGTGTTCGGAGGGCACGACGGGCTGAATGAGGGTACGGGCCGCCGGCAACCGCCACGCCGGGGCATGCCGCGCACGTGGCGTACGTCAGTGCCGCTCGCGAGCGGAGACGCTCAGAGGCGGGTCGCCGGGCGGCCGGCCAGCACCCGGTCCAGCACGCCGGCGAGGGCGGCGTTCACCTCGTCGGGGCGCTCCATCATGAGCATGTGCCCGGCACCCGGGCAGACGGTCAGCTCCGTGGTGGGCAGCGCCGCCGCGATCGACTCGGCGCAGGGCGGCGGGGTGAGCCGGTCCCGGTCCCCGACCAGCGCGGCCGCCGGCAGCCCGCCGAGCGCGGCGAGCGTCTCCAGCCGGTGCTGGGCGCCGATCGAGGCGCGGAAACCGCCGATCGAGCGCAGCGTGGCCCGGGCCACCGCTGAGGTGACCAGCCGGATGTCGGCCGGGTCGCAGCGGTCGCCGAACAGCATCCAGCGGATGCTCGGGCGCAGCGCGCGCAGCAGCGCGTGCGGGGGCCGCCAGCCGCCGCAGCGGGCCAGCACCCCGGCGCCTGTCGTCTCGGCCAGGCGGATCAGCCGGGTGATCCGGGGGGAGAGGCCGTACGCGGTGTGCGTGTGCCCCTCGGCGGTGGTGGAGACGAAGACCAGCCCGGCGGTACGCGCGGCGAACCGGCCGGGGTGCCGGTGGGCGTACTCCATCACCGTCATCCCGCCCATCGAGTGCCCGACCAGGACGATCGGACCGGACGGGACGATCTCGTCGATCACCGCCGCCAGGTCGTCACCGAGCTGCGCGAGGGTGGCGTCGCGCAGCGCCAGGCAGCTCGACCGGCCGTGGCCGCGCGCGTCGTACGTGACCAGGCGGACCCGGCCGCCGAAGCGTTCCCGCAGCTCGGCGACCTGACGGTGCCAGCTGCGCCCGTCCAGCGTCCAGCCGTGCAGCAGGACGGCGGTCACCTCGGCGTCGACCGGCCCGGTGACGCTGACGTGCAGGCGTACGTCGTCGGGGAGCCGCAGTTCCAGGTCCGGCATCGTCCACCTCCCGGGCCCGCCGATGTGTGTCCACCGGATGACCCGGCGGTGACACCGGCGTTACCCGCCATGAGACCACGGCAACCGGCCCGGAGAGAAGATTCCCGTCCGGCCCCACGAGGTCGGATCGGTGACCAGGCTGGGAGGCATGCCGTCCACCAGCCCGCGCGCCGCGCTGGCCGAGCTGCTCTCCGGCAACCGCCGTTTCGTCAGCGGGCAGCCGGTGCACGGGCACGACGTCACCGCCGCCGCGGCGGTGGCCTCCGGCGACCAGCAGCCGTACGCGGTGGTGCTGGGCTGTATCGACTCCCGGGTGCCGTTGGAGGCGATCTTCGACCAGACATTCGGTTCGATCTGCGTGATCCGTACCGGCGGGCACGTGCTGGACCGGGCCGTCCGGGGCTCGATCGAGTACGTGGTGGAGCAACTGGGCGTACGCCTGGTGATGGTGCTGGGCCACGAGCGCTGCGGCGCGGTCGGCTCGACCGTCGAGGCGCTGCGCACCGGACGCCGGCCCGGCGGGGACCTGGCGTACGTGGTGGACCGGATCGCCCCGGCGGTCACCGACGTCGGGGTGGACGACCCGGACGCGCATCCGCTGGCGATCCGCCGCCACGTCCGGCGCACGGTGGCGGCGTTGCGCCGCGACGACCGGCTGGCCGGGCCGGTGGACGCAGGTGAGCTGGCAGTGGAGGGCGCGCTCTACGACCTGGCCACGGGCGAGGTGACGCTGTTGCCGCAGGAGCAGACGCGAAACCGCCCGCCGGGGTGATCCCGGCGGGCGGTCGCGGTGGTGCGGGTGAGGGCGCTCAGCCCTCGAAGACGCCGGCCTCGACGAGGCGCTTCTCGGTGGCGTCCCAGCCGTGGTCCGGGTAGGACGCGGCCAGGCCGTTGATCTCGGCGCGGATCTTGGCGGCGTGGCCGGCGGCGGCCAGCACGCGGATCTCCTCGACGAAGGCGTCGGAGTCGGTGCGCAGGTGCGCGGTCTTGCCGTTGGTCAGGTTGCGCACGTAGGCGTGCTTGCCGCCGTTGAGCGGGATCAGGTACTTGAACTCGCCCAGCACGCTGAGGGCGCCACCCTGGCCAGCCTGGCCGGCCCGGACGGACGCGCGCGCGGTCTTAGAGGTGTTGCTCGCCACGGAGGTACTCCTTGCAGACGTACGGTGGGGACGGAAGCCGTCCGGGGGCTGTATGCGGATGACGCCCGGGTGGGCGCCGGCCCGCGAAGATGTACGGCGGCACAGAACCGCCCAGAGAACTGTACACGACCACGACACCTGGCTGGTCGTCGCGGCGTCAGAGGGCACAACCAGGTCCACCGCCCGGGTATTTCCCGCTCCGGGGCCCGGCGAATTTTCCGATTCGCTGGCGCACCACCAGTCACACGGGTCATCATGTGTGCCAGGTACCACTCGGTAGGACGAGGTCGTAGGGGAAGACGCACCTCGGCTCATCGGGAGGTCACCGTGCCAACGCGTGGCGTCGTATACGTCCACTCGACCCCGCTCGCCGTGTGCTCGCACGTCGAGTGGGCGATCGCGCGCGTCCTCGCCGCGCCGGTCAACCTGCACTGGACGGCGCAGCCCGCCGACCCGGGCGCCCGTCGCGCCGAGTGCGGCTGGACCGGCAGCCCGGGGACCGGCGCGGAGCTGGCCGCTGCCCTCCGGCAGTGGCCCATGATCCGTTTCGAGGTCACCGAGGAACCCAGTCCCGGCGTCGACGGCGAGCGCTTCATGTACGTACCGGGCCGCGGCCTGTTCCGCGCCGCTGTCGGCGCGGCCGGCGACATCCAGCTCGGCGAGGACCGGCTCCGCAGCCTGATGGCCGCCGCACGCAGCCCGGAGGCGCTTGCCCACGCCCTGGACAAGGCGCTCGGCACCGCCTGGGACGCCGAACTGGAGCCCTACCGGTACGCCGGGGACGGTGCGCCGGTGACGCTGCTCACCCGGGTCGGGTGACGGCGGCCGAGTTGCCCCGATACGGTGGGCCGCGTGTCGATTTCCCCGCGGCGCTCCGCCGTCGCGCTCGCCGCACTGACCGCGCTGCTCGTCTCCGGGTGCTCGGACGGGCCGGACCGGCCCCGACCTGCCCCGACGAGCCCGGCGCCGTCGTCCGCAGCGCCCGCGCCGAGTGACCCGCCAGCCGCCGATCCAGCCGCCCGCGCGGCCGCGCTCGTCGGCACGCTGAGCGACGAGGACCTGGTCGGGCAGGTGCTGATGCCGTACGCGTACGGCAGCTCGGCCACCGACGTGTCGGCCGGGTCGGCGGCCGGGAACCGGGCGCTGGCAGGGGTCGACACCCCTGCCGAGATGGTGGCGAAGTACCGGCTCGGCGGGCTGATCCTGGTCGGCTTCAGCGCCGACGACCCGACCTCGGGCAACCAGGCCACCACGAACGTGGACAACCCCAAGCAGGTCCGTGCGCTCACCGACGGACTGCGCGCCGCCGCCGGCAAGCTGCCCGCGGGTGCCGCGCCCTTCCTGATCGGCACCGACCAGGAGTACGGCGTGGTCACCCGGATCACCGACGGGGTGACGCTGCTGCCCAGCCCGCTCGCCGCCGGCGCCGCCGGGAACCCGGCGCTGACCGAGGCCGCCTGGCGGGCCGCCGGGGCAGAGCTGGCCGCCATGGGCGTCAACCTCGACTTCGCGCCGGTCGCCGACGTGCTGGCGACCCGCAGCGCGGTGATCGGCTCCCGGTCCTTCGGCGCCGACCCGGCGACCGCGTCCCCCCAGGTGGCGGGCGCGGTACGCGGCCTGCAGGCCGAGGGCGTCGGTGCCGCGGTCAAGCACTTCCCCGGGCACGGCCTGAGCGCCGAGGACTCGCACACCGAACTGCCGGTGATCAAGCAGTCCCGCGCCGAGCTGGACCGCCTCGCGTTCCCGCCGTTCCGGGCCGGCATCGGCGCCGGGGCCATGGCGGTGATGTCGGCCCACCTGGACGTCAAGGCAGTCGACCCGGGCACCCCTGCCACGTTCTCCCGCAAGCTGCTCACCGACGTGCTGCGCGGCCAGCTCGGCTTCCAGGGCGTGGTGATCACCGACGGGATGAACATGGCCCCGGCGAAGAAGTGGTCGCCGGGCGAGGCCGCGGTGCGCGCGCTCAACGCCGGCAACGACCTCATCCTGATGACCCCGAACGTCACCCAGGCGTACGACGGGCTGCGCGCCGCGCTCAAGGACGGCTCGCTGCCCCGCGCCCGCCTGGTCGAGGCGGTCACCCGGGTGCTGACCATGAAGTTCCGGCTGGCCGGGCGGGACGCGCCCGCGCTGTCCACGCTCGACGGCGCAGCCCACCGCAAGGCCGCCGACGACCTGGCCACCGCCGCCGTGACTGTGCTGCGCGGCAAGTGCGGCGGGGCGGTGACCGGCCCGGTGAGCGTGACCTCCTCCGGCGGCCGGGAGCGCACCCGCAAGCTGCTGACCGAGGCGCTCACCGCGGCCGGGGTCAAGGTGGTGCCCTCCGGCGGCACGGTGGTGCACCTGGTCGGTTACGGCGACGGCGCGAAGGACCTGAGCGCCGGCGCCGCCGTGACGGTGGCGATGGACACGCCGTACGTGCTGTCCGGGGCGAAGTCCCCGACGCTGATGGCGACCTACTCCTCCACCCGGGCCTCGATGACCGGGCTCGCCGCGGTGCTCGCCGGCAAGGCCCGCCCGGCCGGCCGCTCCCCGGTGCCGGTCTCCGGCCTGCCGGCCACCACCTGCCGCACCTGACCCGGCCGCCCGCCCGGATCGCGCCGAAACCCGGATGCGTCAGGGCGGCCCCGGCTGGCAGGGTGGCGCCCATGGGAGAGGCAGCACAGGGTTTCCGCTACGTCGAGCGCGCCGACGGCACGGTGGTCATCACGCATCACGGCCGGGTCGCCGGCACGCTGCGCGGCGGCCGGGCCGCGCAGTTCCTGGCCGAGGTCGGCGACGACCCGCAGCTGGCCATGGCCCGGTGGACCGGCAACTACCGGCGCGGCAACGAGCGGACCGCCCGGCAGCACCCCCGCAACCGCGGCTGAGGTGTAAGGAAGGGCCCCCTCTTAACGCCTGCGGTAGAGGAAGGGCCCCTTCTTAACAGTCACTGTTAAGAAGGGGCCCTTCCTTACCTCAGGGCGGAACCTCAGGGGCGGGTGAAGACCAGCGCCACGTTGTGCCCGCCGAAGCCGAACGCGTTGTTCAGCGCCGCCGGGATCTCCATGTGACGTGCCTTGTGCGCCGCGACGTCCAGGGTCAGGCCCTCGTCCGGGTCGTCCAGGTTGATCGTCGGCGGGATCACGCCGTCCCGGATGGCCAGGATGGTGGCGATCGACTCCAGCGCGCCGGCCGCACCGAGCAGGTGCCCGGTCATCGACTTCGTGGCGGTGAGCACCGGGTGGTCGCCGACCGCCTGACGCAGCGCGCCGATCTCCAGCATGTCCCCGACCGGGGTGGAGGTGGCGTGCGCGTTGACGTGCACGATGTCGGTACGGGCCACGTCCGCGTCGGCGACCGCCCGGGCGATGGCCCGGATGGCGCCCTCACCCTCGGCGTGCGGCTGCACGATGTCGTACGCGTCCGAGGTGATCCCCGCGCCGGCCAGGCGCGCGTACACCCGAGCGCCCCGGGCGGCGGCGTGGTCGGCGCGCTCCAGGATCACCACGCCCGCGCCCTCACCGAGCACGAAGCCGTCGCGACCCGAGTCCCACGGCCGGGAGGCCCGCTCCGGCTCGTCGTTGCGGGTCGACATGGCCCGCATCGAGCTGAAGCCGGCGATCGGCAGCGGGTGGATGACCGCCTCGGTGCCGCCGGCCACCACCACGTCGGCCCGGCCGGCGCGGATGATGTCCAGCCCCAGCGCGATCGCCTCCGCGCCGGTCGCGCAGGCGCTGGCCACGGTGTGCACCCCGGCCTTGGCGCCCAGCTCCAGACCGACCCAGGCGGCCGGGCCGTTCGGCATCAGCATCGGGATGGTGTGCGGGGAGACCCGCCGCGGTCCGGACGCCTCCAGGATGTCGTCCTGGGCGAGCAGGGTGGTGGCGCCGCCGATGCCCGAGCCGACGCTCACCGCCAGGCGCTCCGGGTCCGGCCCGGCCTCGTCCAGACCGGCGTCTGCCCACGCCTGCTTGGCGGCGATGATGGCGATCGCCTCCGAGCGGTCCAGCCGGCGCAGCTTCACCCGGTCCAGCACCTCGGACGGGTCGACCGCCAGTTCGGCGGCGATCCGGACGGGCAGTTGCGCGGCCCACTCCTGGGTGAGCGCACCCACCCCGGAGCGGCCGGCGAGCATGGCGTCCCAGGTCGACGCGACGTCCCCGCCGAGCGGGGTCGTCGCGCCGAGCCCGGTGACGACGACGTCGGGGCGACTCATGATCAGGACTGCGCCTCGATGTAGCTGACCGCGTCCCCGACGGTCTTGAGGTTCTGCACCTCGTTGTCCGGGATCTTGACGCCGAACTTCTCCTCGGCCGCCACCACGACCTCGACCATGGAGAGCGAGTCGACGTCGAGGTCGTCGGTGAAGGACTTCCCCTCGGCCACGTCGTCCGGGTTCACCCCGGCAACCTCTTCGAGGATCTCGGCGAGGCCGGCGGTGATCTCGTCACGGGTCATTGCGGTTGGTTCCTCTCATCGGGGGTTACCGGTGACCGGCGTCGCCGGTCACACACCTCGGCGCGTTCGCGCCCGAGGGGGTCTCAGGGGCAGCGCACGACCTGACCGGCGTAGGTCAGGCCGCCGCCGAAACCGAACAGCAGCACCGGGGCGCCCGAGGGCACCTCCCGCCGCTCGACCAGCTTCGACAGGGCCAGCGGGATGCTCGCCGCCGACGTATTGCCGGACTCGACGATGTCCTTGGCGATGATCGCGTCCGGGATGTTCAGCCGCTTGGCGATGCCGTCGATGATCCGGGCGTTGGCCTGGTGCGGCACGAACGCGGCCAGCTCCGACGGGTCCACCCCGGCGCGCTCGCACGCCTGGAGCGCGAGCGGGGCCAGCGCGGTGGTGGCCCACCGGAACACCGACTGCCCCTCCTGGGTGATGTACGGCTGCCAGCCCTCGATCCGGACCGCATCGCTCTTCTCCGGCGCGGAGCCCCAGACCACCGGCCCGATTCCGGCCGGCTCGTCGTCGGCGGTCGCGCTGACCACCGCCGCCCCGGCGCCGTCGGCGAAGATGATGCAGGTCGAGCGGTCGGTCCAGTCGGTGAAGTCGGAGAGCTTCTCCGCGCCGATGACGATCGCGTTGCGCGCCGCGCCGGCCCGGATCGCGTGGTCCACGGTGCCCAGCGCGTACGCGAAACCGGAGCAGGCGGTGTTGAGGTCGTACGCCCCGGGCGCGTTGATGCCCAGCTTGGCCGCGACCCGGCAGGCCACGTTGGGGCTGCGGTCCACGGACGTGCAGGTCGCCACCACGACCAGGTCGATGTCGGCGGCGGTCAGCCCGGCGTTGGCGAGCGCCTTGCCGGCGGCGGCGGTGGCCATGTCGGCCACCGTCTCGTCGCCCGCGATCCGCCGGGTGACGATGCCGACCCGGTCCCGGATCCACTCGTCGTTGGTGTCGACCATCTGGGCGATCTCGTCGTTCGTGACGACGCGGGAGGGCTGGTAGTGCCCCATCGCGACGATCCGGCTGCCGGCCATTTAGTGCGTTCCTCCGATACGGACGAGGGGCTGGCCCGGTGCGACCGGGTCGTCGTGGTGTGCGAGCCACTCGACGAGCGGCCCGTTGTCGTGCGCGGTCACCTCGACCGGCCCCCGGCCCGTGGTGACGTGGCCGAGGACCTGTCCGGCGCGTACCCCGGCACCCTCGGCCGGTCCGGCCGACAGGTCGAGGCGGCCGGCGGCGGGGGAGACGACCACCCGGAACGACGGCGCGGTCGGCCGCGCGGCGGGACCGGCGTGCCGGGCGATCAGGCGGCGCGCGGCGGGCAGGTCGGCCGGCGTGTTCAGGGTGACGATCTCGGGCGCGCCCTCGCCCTTGAGCTCCCGCTTGACCAGCCCGGCCAGGGTGCCGGCCGGCGGCAGCTCGATCACGCCGGTGACGCCGAGGTCGGCCAGCGTACGCATGCACAGGTCCCAGCGGACCGGAGCGGTCACCTGCCGGACCAGCCGGCGTACCGTCTCGGGGCCGTGCCCGACCGGTGCGCCGTCG
The DNA here is from genome assembly GCF_001029515.1 of Micromonospora sp. RV43. Taxonomy (NCBI): domain Bacteria; kingdom Bacillati; phylum Actinomycetota; class Actinomycetes; order Micromonosporales; family Micromonosporaceae; genus Micromonospora; species Micromonospora sp. RV43. The sequence goes on from NZ_LEKG01000015.1 coordinate 19,931, forward strand.
AGGTTGGACAGCAGGATCCGGGCCGGGGCGGAGGCCGGGACACCGGCGGCGACCGCGGCGAGCGCGGTCTCGGCCGGCGCCATGTACGGCGTGTGGAACGCGCCCGCCACCTGGAGCCGGATGACCCGGGTGCGGGTCGGCGGCTCGGCTGCGAGCCTGTCCAGCGCGTCGACAGCGCCGGCGGCCACGATCTGACCGGCGCCGTTGCGGTTGGCCGGGTGCAGCCCGTGCGCCGTCAGCGCGGCGAGCACCTCGTCCGGGTCGCCGCCGAGCACGGCGGCCATCCCGGTCGGCTCCAGCCCGCAGGCGGCGGCCATCTCCCGCCCGCGTACGCCGGCGAGCGTCACGGCGGCCTCGGCCGGCAGCACCCCGGCCAGCGCGGCGGCGCCCAGCTCGCCGACGCTGTGCCCGGCGACCAGCCCGACGTCGTGCATCGGCAGGTGCTCGGCGGCGAGCAGCGCGGCGGCGACCAGCAGCGGCTGGGTACGGGCGGTGTCCTTGATCTCGTCCGCGTCCGCCCGGGTGCCCAGGTGGATCAGGTCCACCCCGGCCAGCGCCGACCACCAGCGCAGACGCGCCTCGGCGCCGGGGAGGTCGAGCCACGGCGCGAGGAAGCCGGGCTTCTGCGAACCCTGTCCGGGAGAGAGTACGGCGAGCACGTGTACGACTCTGACGGATACCGGCGTGCCGCGCTGTAACGTACGGCACCAAACCGCACTAGAACCTTTAGAGGAATCCTACAAAGATTGTCGGCGATCATCGCCGGTCGGAGACCGTCGGCACCACCGGGTCGAGGCGTCCCACTGTCAGCGCGACCTGCAACGCGAACGCGTCGCGCGGGGCCAGCGGCGAGAATCCGGTCACCTCGGCGATCCGCTTCAGCCGGTAGCGCACGGTGTTCGGGTGCACGAACAGCGCCCGGGCCGCGCTCTCCAGCGTGCCGCCGGCGGCGAAGAACGCGTCGAGCGTCTCCAGCAGCTCGCCGCCGGAGCGGGCCAGTGCCGCGTACACGTCGTGGCGCAACCGGCGGCGGGCCTCGGTGTCACCGGCCAGCGCGCGTTCCGGAAGCAGCTCGTCGGCGGCGACCGGGCACGGCGCGGTCGGCCAGGCCGGCGCGGCCCGGAACCCGGCCAGCGCGGCCCGCGCCGACTCGGTGGCCTCGTCCAGGCTGGGCACCGCCGGCCCGACCACCACCGGCCCCTCACCGAAGGCGGTACGCAGCTTCTCCGTGGCCGCCACCGGATCGGCAGCCCCGCCCAGCACGATGACCAGGCGGTCGCCGTGCACGCCGCCGATCACCTCGACGCCGATCCGCCGGGCCTGCCGGTAGACGGTGTGCAGCACGGCTGCCACCTCGCCGCCGGGGGAGCGGCCCACCGCCACCGCCACCGGCGGCGCGTCCGTCCAGCCCAGCGCGGCGGCGCGGCTGGCCAGCACGTCCGGGGAGTCGCCCCGCAGCAGCGCGTCGACCAGCAGCGCCTGCAACCGGGCGTCCCAGGAGCCGCGGCTCTCGGCGGCCCGGGCGTAGACCCGTGCGGCGGCGAACGCGATCTCCCGGGAGAAGCGCAGCACCGCCTCCCGCAGCGACTGCTCCTCGCCCGGTACGGCCAGCTCCGACACCTGCTCCTCGACCACGTCGATGGTCACCTTGATCAGCGCCACGGTCTGCTGGAGGCTGATCGAGCGGGCCAGCGCCTGCGGTGCGGCGGCGAAGACCTCGTCCGACACCTCCTGGGTGCGGTCGGTCGCGCCGCCGCCCTGGCGCAGCCACAGCACCAGCGAGCGCACGCCGGCCTGGGCGACGAGCATGACCCAGGAGCGCTGGTCGGCGGGCAGCTCACGGAACCACGGCAGCGTCTCGTCCATCCGCGCCACGCTGGCGGTGGCCAGGCCGCCCGCCGCCCGCTCGATGCGACGCAGCGTCGCCGACGTCTCCGTTCCGCCCGGTTCGCTCACCGCACCAGCCTGACACGGCGTGACCAGCGGATCCACTTCGAGGTGACGCCCTCGCCGCGGCGTGACGATCTCCACCGGTACGCGCTGACGATCTCGTCCGGCCGGGCCAGTACGGTGTCAGGGCACGCCGGGCCAGACTCCGGCCGGGCGGGCGAGGGCGACGCGTGAGGGGGCCGGGGATGGCGCAGGGGGAGGCCGAGCACGGTTGCGCCCAGGGTGAGGCCTGCCGGCGGGGTCACGACCAGCCGGCGACTGCCACGCACCCGCGCCGGCCGTGCCTGAACCACCAGGGGGAGCAGCCGGCCGGCCGGGTGCCGGAGCGTGCCGAGGACGAGCCGGGCGTGCCCCGGCAGCGGGCGGCGGAGCCGGCGCACCTGGCCGACGACGAGCCGGCCGACCGGAGCTGCCGCAGCGACCTGTCGGGCTGGGCGGGAGCCCACCGTCACGGCGCGGTACGCCCGCGCAACCGCACCACACGCCGGGAGCGCCCGCCGCGCCGCTGGTGCTGACGCACCGCCTGCCGGGCTGACCGGGTGCGGCCGGGCTCAGCGGGTGCGGCCGGGCTCAGCGAGTGCGGCGGCGGACCAGCAGCGCGATGCCGGCCAGCCCGGCGGTGATGACGAGCACGATGCCCACGTTGAGCAGCAGCAGCCGCTGGAGCTCTCCGAGCGCGGTGTCGATGTTCTGCACCGGGTCGAGCGCCTCCTCCGGAAGCACCCGCTCGCCGCCGCCGACGCCTCCAGCGAGCGTGTCGAACTGCGCCGGCATCGGCACGCCGACCGAGCGCAGCGTCTCGGGCATGTTGAGCCGCCCGAAGAACCAGCCGGCCCGGGTGCTGCTCAGGTCCGGCTGCTTGCCCGGCCGGTAGATCCGGGGACCGCCCTTGGCCAGCGGGAACAGGTCGTAGGTGCGCTGCGGGCCGGCGGCGGCGAGCACCACCACCGTGTACTTCGGACCGAGATCCTTCGCGACCGGGCCGCGCAGCTGGCCGGTCGTGCCCAGCCACTTGACCTGGTCGATCACCAGGTTGACCTCGTTCGGGCTGGTGTCGGCGCGCAGTTTCAGCGGCGCGTCGAGCCGCTCGCCGCTGATGTCGACACCGGTGGGGGCCGGCTTCGGCTTGGGCGCCGCCTGGGCCGCCGCGGTGCCGGTCAGGGCCAGCGTGCACGCCAGGGCCGCCACGCTCCCGGTCACGGCGACCAGCAGCCGTTTCACCCTTCGGATCATCGCCGCCTCCTCGCCCCGTTCGATGGCTGGCTTCCGCTGCAGGTCACACTGGACCGGTGTCCACCACAAAGACTCCGCAGAACGGCACTCGGTTGCAGCTGGTGGAAGAGTATTTGGAACTATCTGCGAGCTGAGACCGACCAATGAGCGGTCGATGATCATCGGCCGGATCCTACCCGGACGGAGGGAACCATGGGGGGCAGGGTCGCCCGTGTGGCGCGTACCTGGGCGGTGGTGCTCGGGGTGGTCGCGGCGTTCGCGCTGCTGCCGGCCGCGCCCGCCGCCGCGCACAACTCGCTGACCGGCAGTGATCCGCGCGACGGGGCCCGGCTGGCCGCCGCGCCGGAGCGGATCGAGCTGCGGTTCCTCGCTACGCCGAAGGAGGCGACGACCGAGGTCACAGTCACCGGCCCGGACAACGTGGCCGCTACCGGCGGCGCGCCGACGTTCTCCGGCAAGCGCGTGATCGTGCCGTTCCGGCCGGGCGCGGCCGGCCTCTACATCGTGACCTACCGGCTGGCCTCCGACGACGGCCACCCGATCAAGGGGGAGGTCCGGTTCACCCTGACCACCGGCACCCCGGCCGAGTCGCCGTCGGCGACGGTGCCGCCCACCAGCGCCGCCCCCGCCACTTCCGCCGCTCTGCCCACCAGCGCGGTGCCGAGCCCCGCCCCGGCCGCCGCCGGGGCGGACGATGACGGGGGTACGGGCTGGCTGTGGGCGGCCGGCACGGTGGTGGTGCTCGCGGCGCTGGGCGGCGGGCTGCTGCTGCGCCGCCGGGCCACCCGCCGGTGATCGTGGCCAGTGCGCGGGACCACTCTGCGTGACACTGCCGGCGCAATGATCGCCGAAAACAGATATGCCTCTGAGTCATAATTATGACTCAGAGGCATATCGGCCAATAGAGGAACCGCTTTCTGGCCACGACACGCCCGAGCGTCGGGAACGGGCGCCGTGCCGCGGCTCAGACCAGGCGTACGCGTGCGGCGCGCAGCCGGGTCAGCGTACGGTCGCGGCCGAGCACCTCCAGCGACTCGAACAACGGCAGGCCGACGGTGCGCCCGGTGACCGCGACGCGTACCGGCGCCTGCGCCTTGCCGAGCTTCAGCCCGCGCTCCGCGCCGACCGCCTCCAGCGTGGCCTTCAGCGACTCGGCGTCCCAGGACTCCAGCGCCTCGAACGCCACGATCGCCGCGTCCAGCAGGTCGGCGGCGCCCTCCTTCATGGCCTTGGCCCATGCCGCCTCGTCGATCAGCGGGTCGGCCAGGAACAGGAAGTCGACGTTCGGCACGATCTCGCTGAGCACCGCGATCCGGGTCTGCGCCAGCGGGGCCACCGCCGCGAACGCGGCCGGGTCGAACTCGTCGGGCTGCCACGGCGGCGGGGCGATGGTCTCGGTGCCGGTGAGCCACGGCCGGCACGTCTCGACGAAGTCCTCCACCGGCAGCGCCCGGATGTAGTCGCCGTTGAACGCGCGCAGCTTCTTCTCGTCGAAGAACGCCGGGGACGGGTTCACCTCGTCCAGCCGGAACTCCTCCTCGATCACCGACCAGGGCACGATCTCCCGGTCGCCCGATGGCGCCCAGCCCAGCAGCATCAGGTAGTTGCGCATCGCGTCGGCGAGGTAGCCCTCGTCCCGGTACGCCTCCAGCGCGACCTTGTCCCGCCGCTTGGACAGCTTCTGCCGCTTCTCGTTCACCACCACCGGCACGTGCGCCCAGATCGGCGGCTTGACGCCGAGCGCGTCCCACAGCAGCTGCTGCTTCGGGGTGTTCGGCAGGTGCTCCTCGGCCCGGATCACGTGGGTGATGCCCATGCTCATGTCGTCGACCACGTTCGCCAGCAGGAACACCGGGGAGCCGTCGCCACGGGCGATGACGAAGTCCTCGATCAGCTTGTTCTCGAAGGTCGGCTCGCCGCGGACCAGGTCGACCACCACCGTCTCGCCCTCGTCGGGCGTCCGGAAACGCAGTGCACGTCCCTCGCCCGGCTCCAGGCCGCGGTCCCGGCAGAAGCCGTCGTAGCCGCGCTGCTGCGGGCCGGTACGCGCCTGCACGTCCTCGCGGGTGCAGTCGCAGTAGTAGGCCCGGCCGCCCTCGTACAGCCGCTGCGCGGCGGCCCGGTGCTCGCCCGCGTACGAGGACTGGAAGTACGGGCCCTCGTAGCTGCCCCGGGCGATGCCGATCCAGTCGAGCGCGGACAGGATGCCCTCGGTCCACTCGGGCCGGTTACGTGCCGCGTCGGTGTCCTCGATGCGCAGCACGAACACCCCGCCCTGCTGCTTGGCGAAGATCCAGTTCTGCAGCGCCGAACGGGCGCCGCCGACGTGGAACATACCGGTCGGGGAAGGGGCGAAGCGTACACGTACCGTCACGCCCCCCAGCCTACGGCGGACCGCGAGGGGTTTCCGGCAGGGGGCCGGGTCAGGGCACCGACTTGATCTTCACGACCAGGGCGCTGCCGAGCAGGGTGACCACCGCGGTGACCGCGTACAGCGTCGGGTAGCCGCCGAGGTGCACGACGATCGGCGCGGACAGCGCCGGACCGAGCACCTGCGGCGCCGAGTTGGCGATGTTGATCACGCCGAGGTCCTTGGCCCGGTCGGTCGCAGCGGGCAGCACCTGGGTGATCAGGGCCGCGTCCACCGACAGGTAGACGCCGTAGCCCGCGCCGAGCAGCAGCGCCGCGACGATCGCCATCGGCCAGGTGGGAGCCGCCGCCAGCAGCACCGCCGCCACCGCCATGATCAGCCCGGAGGTGATCACGAAGACCTTGCGCCGGCCGGAGCGGTCGGACATGCGCCCGGCGACCACCGCGGTGAGCATCATGCCCAGCGTGTAGAGCAGGATCAGCACCAGCAGGGAGCCCTCGGGGTCGGCCACCCGTACCCCGTCGGTGAGGAAGTAGAGCAGGTAGAGCGTGCCCAGCGCGTTTCCGGTCTGCACCAGGAACCGGGTGAACCAGGCCCAGGCGAAGTCGGGGTGGCGGCGCGGGCTGATCCACATCGAGGCGAACAGCGAGCGCAGCCGCAGCGGTGAGCGGTGCTCCCGGGGCAGGTGGTCGTCCTGGGTCAGCAGCGCGAACGGCAGCGACAGCAGCAGCACGGCGAGCGCGATCGCCGCGTACCCGGCCGCGTTTCCGGTGACCACGGCGGTGACCAGCACCGCGCCGAGCACCAGACCCAGCGCCTGCGGGATGCCCACCCAGCCGGACACGCCGCCGCGCTGCGCCACCGGCACGCGGTCCGGGATCGCGGCGGTGAGGCTGGCCAGCATCGCGTTGAAGCAGACCTGCGCTGCGACCCAGGCCACCGCCACCCCGGCGATGGTGTTCTGCCGGGCCAGCAGCACCAGGGCGAGCGCGCCGATGACCGCGCCGAGCGCGGTCCAGACGTGGCGGCGGCCGAAGTGCCGGTTGGCCAGCCGCAGCGAGGTGCGGTCGGACAGCGCCCCGGCGAGCGGGTTCGCCAGCACCGCGGCGAGCGCGCCGATGCCGGTGACCACCGCCAGCATGGCCTCCTTGTCGGCCGGGGCGATCCGTTCCACCTGCTGCGGCAGCAGCACCTGGATCGGGGTGAAGAACGCCATCCAGACGCCCAGGTTGGCCGCGAAGATCAGCGCGATCCAGCTCCGCCGTACCGGGACGGTCGGCTCGGCGAGCGCCGCCGGCAGCGAGGCCGGCGTCGGGTTCACAGTGGTCACCGCCGGACCAGATCCCGGAACCAGGTGTACGACGACTTCGGCGTCCGCCGCTGGGTGTCGAAGTCGACATGCACCAGGCCGAACCGCTTGGTGAAGCCCTCGGCCCACTCCCAGTTGTCCAGCAGCGACCAGACGAAGTACCCGGTCACCGGCACGCCCCCGGCCATCGCCTCGCGCACCGCGCGGATGTGCCCGTCCAGGTACGCGATCCGCTCCGGGTCGTGCACCCGGCCGTCGGCGTCCGGCGCGTCGTCGTACGCGCAGCCGCTCTCGGTGACCTGGATCGGCGGCAGCGCGTCGCCGTACCGCTCGTGCAGGAGGAGCAGCAGCTCGCGCAGCCCGTCCGGGGCCACCGGCCAGTCGAACGCGGTACGCGGGTAGCCGTCCAGCGGCACGATCTCGAACGGCAGCGGCGAGCCCGCCTCCGGTGCCCGGATGCCGGTCGGGTTGTAGTAGTTGACGCCGAGGACGTCGATCGGGGCGGCGATGACGTCCAGGTCGCCGTCGCGCACCACCGCGGGGTCGGGGCCGAGCGCGTCCGGGTAGCCGCGTCCGAGCAGCGGATCGGTGAACAGGCGGTTGTGCAGCGCGTCGTACGCCGCGGCGGCGGCCCGGTCCGCGTCGGTGTCGCCGGCCAGGCGCACCGGGGAGTAGTTGTTGGCGATCGCCACCGGGGACGTGCTGCGGGCGCGCAGCGCGGCGACCGCGAGGCCGTGCCCGAGGAGCTGGTGGTGGGCCACCGGGAACGCGTCGAACAGCAGCGTGCGGCCCGGCGCGTGCTCGCCCATGCCGTGGCCGAGGCTCATGTGGATGAACGGCTCGTTGAGCGTGATCCAGAGCTTCACCCGGTCGCCGAGGCGGGCCGCGGTCAGGTCGGCGTACTCGGCGAAGCGGGCGGCGGTGTCCCGGTTGAGCCAGCCGCCGGCGTCCTCCAGCGCCTGCGGCAGGTCCCAGTGGAACAGCGTGGCGACCGGGTCCACACCGGCGGCGAGCAGTCCGTCCACCAGCCGGTCGTAGAAGTCCAGCCCGGCGGCGTTGGCCGGGCCGGTGCCTGCCGGCTGGATCCGGGGCCAGGCGATCGAGAACCGGTACGCGGACACCCCCAGCCCGGCCAGCAGCGCGGTGTCCTCGGCGTACCTGTGGTAGTGGTCGCACGCCTGGTCGCCGGTGCTGCCGTCGGCGATCCGGCCCGGGTCGTGGGCGAACGTGTCCCAGATGGACGGACCACGCCCGTCGACTGTAGTCGCACCCTCGATCTGGTACGCGGAGGTGGAGACCCCCCAGCGGAAGCCGGCGGGGAACTCGGGCATCGGCGCGGTCGTCAAGTCACCCTCCAGGAACGTGAAGCGTGCTCGCGACTCTAGGGCTCTGCGGACCGACGCGCCATAGGCCGTCATGGGTGGATGACGCAAGGGAGTTCGGCGTGTCTTTTCCGAACCCGTCCGCTTAAGTCCGATTTACACATAGAGTGCCAAATATCGCGGATGTGATTTAAGTGGGGGAAAGATACTCATGATCCTCGTGGAACGAAGCGCGCACGTGGCGGCGCCGGTGGATGTGGTCTGGGACGTCGTGCAGCGCGCCGAGCAGCTGCCGGCCTGGCTGGCGGGAGTCCGCGCGGCCGAGGTCCTGTCCGGGGAGGGATTCGGGCGGCGGCAGCTGGTCCAGGCCGGACGCGGCGCCGCGCACGAGGCCGAGGTGATCGCCTTCCAGGAGCCGACCCTGATCGGCTGGCGCGAACGCGCGAAGGGCGCCGGCGCCCGGGCCGAGGCGCGCACCGAGATCTACGTCCAGCTGACCCCGGACGAGGAGGGTGGCGGCACCGTCGTACGCCTGATCGTCGTGCGGTGGCCCGCCGGACCCGTCAAGGCGGCCCTGCTCCGGCTCGGCCTGCGCCGGGTCGGCGCCGACCTGGAGGACTCGCTGGCCCGGCTGACCGACCTGGCCGCCGTCGGCTGACCGAGCCCGTCCCGGCGTCGCCCGCGATGGTGACGGCCCGGCGTTCCCGCCAGGGACGCCGGGCCGTCGTCGTCTGTGCCCGAGGTGTTAAGAAGGGGCCCCTCCTCTACCGGAGGCGTTAAGAAGGGGCCCTTCCTTTCAGCTGTCGCCGCCGGTCTCGCCGACCGGGGCGGCGTTGACGTCGTCCAGCGCGTACTTGCGGGCCGCGTCGGCCGGCACGTGCGCCGGCACCACGCCGCGCAGCGCGAGCTGGCGCAGCGTCGCGACCGCCACCGACTCGGCGTCCACGTGGAAGTGGCGGCGCAGCGCGTGCCGGGTGTCCGACATGCCGAAGCCGTCGGTGCCGAGCGAGGTGTAGTCCCCGGGCACCCAGCGGGCGATCAGGTCCGGCACCGCCCGCATCCAGTCGCTCACAGCGACCTTCGGCCCGTCGGCGTCGGCCAGCTTCCGCGCGATGTACGGCACGCGCGGCTCCTCGCCCGGGTTGAGCAGGTTGTGCTCCTCGCACTCCACCGCGTCGCGGCGCAGCTCGGTCCAGGACGTCACCGACCACACGTCGGCGGACACGCCCCAGTCCTCGGCGAGCAGCTGCTGGGCCTTGAGCGCCCACTGCATGCCGGTGCCGGACGCGAGGATGTTCGCCTTCGGCGCGTCGTCACCGACCTGCGGCGCGGGGGAGTAGCGGTGGATGCCCTTGAGGATGCCCTCGACGTCCACGCCCTCCGGCTCGGCCGGCTGGAAGATCGGCTCGTTGTAGATGGTGAGGTAGTAGAAGATGTTCTCCGGCGCCTCGCCGTACATCCGGTGCAGGCCGTTCTCCACGATGTGCGCCAGCTCGAAGGCGAACGCCGCGTCGTAGGAGACCACCGCCGGGTTGGTGGCGGCGAGCAGCAGCGAGTGGCCGTCCTCGTGCTGGAGGCCCTCACCGTTGAGCGTGGTCCGGCCGGCTGTCGCGCCGAGCACGAAGCCCCGCGCCATCTGGTCCGCCGCCGCCCAGAACCCGTCGCCCGTGCGCTGGAAGCCGAACATCGAGTAGAAGATGTACAGCGGGATCATCGGCTCGCCGTGGGTGGCGTACGCCGTGCCCGCGGCCGTGAACGAGGCCACCGAACCGGCCTCGTTGATCCCCTCGTGCAGGATCTGGCCGGTGGTCGACTCCTTGTAGGACAGGAACAGCTCCCGGTCCACCGAGGTGTAGCGCTGGCCGTGCGGCGAGTAGATCTTCTGGGTCGGGAACAGCGAGTCCATACCGAAGGTACGGGCCTCGTCCGGGATGATCGGCACCCAGCGCTTGCCGAACTCCTTGTCCTTCATGATGTCCTTGAGCAGGCGGACGAACGCCATCGTGGTGGCGACCTTCTGCTTGCCCGACCCGCGCTTGACGTCGGAGAACCGCTCGGTGCCCGGGATGGCCAGCGTCTTGCGCGCGGTGCTGCGCGTGGGCAGGTAGCCGCCGAGCTGCTGACGCCGGTCCTTCAGGTACGCGATCTCGTCGGACTTCTCGCCCGGGGTGTAGTACGGCGGGAGGTACGGGTTCTCCTCCAGCTGCTTGTCCGGGATGTCCAGGTAGAGGCGGTCGCGGAAGAGCTTCAGGTCCTCCAGCGTCAGCTTCTTCATCTGGTGGGTGGCGTTGCGGCCCTCGAAGTGCGAGCCGAGCGTCCAGCCCTTGATCGTCTTGGCGAGGATCACCGTCGGCTGGCCGGTGTGCTCCATCGCCGCCTTGTAGGCCGCGTAGAGCTTGCGGTAGTCGTGGCCACCCCGCTTGAGGTTCCAGATCTCGTCGTCGGACAGGTGCTCGACCATCTTGCGGGTCCGCGGGTCGCGGCCGAAGAAGTGCTCCCGCACGTACGAACCGGACTCCGCCTTGTAGGTCTGGTAGTCACCGTCGGGCGTGGTGTTCATCAGGTTGACCAGCGCGCCGTCGGTGTCCGCGGCGAGCAGCGGATCCCACTCGCGGCCCCAGACCACCTTGATGACGTTCCAGCCGGCGCCCCGGAAGAACGCCTCCAGCTCCTGCATGACCTTGCCGTTGCCGCGGACCGGTCCGTCCAGGCGCTGGAGGTTGCAGTTGATCACGAAGGTGAGGTTGTCCAGCTCCTCGCGGGCTGCCACGCCGATCGCGCCGAGCGACTCGACCTCGTCCATCTCGCCGTCGCCCAGGAACGCCCAGACGTGCTGCTGGGAGGTGTCCTTGATGCCGCGGTGGTGCAGGTAGCGGTTGAACCGCGCCTGGTAGATCGCGTTCAGCGGGCCGAGGCCCATCGAGACGGTCGGGAACTCCCAGAAGTCCGGCATCAGCCGCGGGTGCGGGTACGACGGCAGCCCGCCGCCGGGGTGCGACAGCTCCTGCCGGAAGCCGTCGAGCTGGCTCTCGCTGAGCCGGCCCTCCAGGAACGCCCGCGCGTACATGCCGGGGGAGGCGTGACCCTGGTAGAAGATCTGGTCACCGCCGCCCGGGTGGTTCTTGCCCCGGAAGAAGTGGTTGAAGCCCACCTCGTAGAGGGACGCCGAGCTGGCGAACGTGGAGATGTGCCCACCGACGCCGATCTCCGGGCGCTGCGCCCGGTGCACCAGCATCGCGGCGTTCCACCTGATGTACGCCCGCAGCCGCCGCTCGACGTGCTCGTCACCCGGGAACCACGGTTCGCGCTCCGGCGGGATCGTGTTGATGTAGTCGGTGGTGGTCAGTGACGGCACCCCGACCTGCCGCTCGCGGGCCCGCTCCAGCAGGCGCAGCATGACGTACCGGGCTCGCTTTGTCCCGCGCTCGTCGATGACACCGTCGAGTGACTCGACCCATTCGCTGGTTTCTTCAGGGTCGATGTCCGGAAGCTGGCTCGGCAGACCAGCGGTGATCACCGGGCGCTTGCGTTCCGTAGCCACAGGCGTTCCCTCGGTTTCGTGTGGGATAGGTCTCTAGCGCCATCCTGCCCCCTGGTGGCGTGTGCCGTCACCTCTCCCACCCCCAGACGCGACGCTGAACACAGGTACCCATCAGTAACTTTGCGCTATCACCGGATGCGCTATCGGCGGGCGGGGCGGTGAACCGGGCACTGCGGCAGAATGCGCCGTATGCGCAGTGAGGTGATCACCGTCCGGACCGGCTCCCGGCCGACCGTCCGGGACATCACGAGCGAGGCCGAACGGTTCGTGTCCGGGGCCGGCGACGGCCTGCTGCACGTCTTCGTCCCGCACGCCACCGCCGGGCTGGCGATCATCGAGACCGGTGCCGGCTCCGACGACGACCTGCTCCGGGCGCTCGACGACCTGCTCCCCACCGACGACAGGTGGCGGCACCGGCACGGCTCACCCGGGCACGGCCGCGACCACGTGCTGCCGGCGTTCGTGCCGCCGTACGCGACGCTGCCGGTGCTCGGCGGGCGGCTCCAGCTCGGCACCTGGCAGTCGATCTGCCTGGTCGACACCAACGGCGACAATCCCGACCGTCAGGTGCGCTTCTCGTTCCTGGCCGGCTGACCGGCCGGACCGGGCGTGCGACGCCCGGCCCGGCCGCGCCGTCACGGGCGGACCGTCTCCGCCTCCACCGTCTGCCGGCCCTGGTCGACGCCGGGCGCGGCGGTGCGCGCCGCGGCCGGCGGCCGGTCGTGGGTCAGGTTCAGCCCGGGTACGCGGTCCTCGATCACGAACGTGGCCCGGGTGTACGCGGGCGCGTCCGGCCGGCTCACGTACGGCAGCACGTCGAAGTCGGCGGTCAGCTCGGTCGGGGTGATAGTGGTGCGGACGTACCCCCGAAGGTTGTTCTGGAAGCGCAGGTGCGGGTTGAACGCCAGCCACGGGTGCGAGCCGGTCGGCGAGTCGGCGCCGTCCCCGGTCGAGGTGATCGACGAGCAGACCAGCTCGCTGCCGACGGTGCGCGAGGTCGGGTCGGCGTAGTCCAGCTTCAGGTCACTGGCCCAGTGCGCGTGCACGTCGCCGGTGAGCACCACCGGGTTGCGCACCCCGGCGGCCGTCCAGCCCCGGGTGATCCGGTCCCGGGATGCGACGTACCCGTCCCAGGCGTCCATGCTCGTCACCGTGAGCGGGCCGGAGTTGTTGTCCCGCTGGGCGAAGAACACCTGCTGGCCGAGCAGGTCCCAGCGGGCCTCGGAACGGCGGAAGCCGTCCAGCAGCCACGCCTCCTGCGCGGCGCCGGTGATCGAGCGGGCCGGGTCGGACGCCTCGGCGCAGCTCTTGTAGCCGTCGCCGCACGCCTGGTCGTCCCGGTACTGCCGGGTGTCGAGCATGTGGAAGGTGGCCAGCCGGCCCCAGCGCACCCGGCGGTAGAGCTGCATGTCGATGCCGCGCGGGATCGAGGTGCGGCGCAGCGGCATGTTCTCGTAGTACGCCTGGAACGCCGCCGCCCGCCGGGCGGGGGAGTCCGGATCGGGCGCCTCGGGCACCTCGTCGGCCCAGTTGTTCTCCACCTCGTGGTCGTCGAAGACCACCACCCAGGGCGCGACCGCGTGCCCCGCCTGGAGGTCGGTGTCGGTCTTGTACTGGGCGTGCCGCTGCCGGTAGTTCGCCAGCGTGCGGGTCTCCGGGCCCTCGTGGTCGCGCGGGTTGCCGCCGGGCACGGTGTAGGTGTCCTTGGCGTACTCGTACTGGTAGTCGCCGAGGTGCAGGATCAGCTCCGGCTCGGTCTCGGCCAGCCGCCGGTACGCGGTGAAGTAGCCGTGCTCGTACTGCGAGCAGGAGGCGAAGCCCATGGCGAGCGCGGAGGGCATCGACCACGGCGCCGGGGCGGTGCGGGTGCGCCCGGCCGGGGACGCCCAGCGTTCGGCCCGGAACCGGTAGAAGTACTCCCGTCCGGGCAGCAGGCCGTCCAGTTCGACGTGCACGCTGTGCGCGGACTCCGGGCGGGCCAGCCGTACGCCGCGGCGCACCACGTGCCGGAAGCGCTCGTCGGCGGCCACCTCCCAGTTCACCGGCACGACCCGCGACGGCATGCCGCCCAGGCCGTCCTCGGCCAGCGGCTCCGGCGCCAGCCGGGTCCAGAGCACGAAGCCCTCGTGGTCGGGGTCGCCGGAGGCCACGCCGAGCGTGAACGGGTCGCGGCGCAGCGGGCCGGGCGACGCGGCGGCCGCGACCGGCAGGCCGGCTGCCGCGCCGGCGGCGCCGAGCGCCGCGCCGCTGAGCAGGATGGTACGTCGGGACAGAGCCACGGTTTTCCTCCCCGGAGTCCGGTTCGTCGACTCCGGGAAGCCTCACGGACGTCGATGGCCGGAAGGTGACGCGCGGACGACCGGCCGGGAATTTTCGCCGAACAGCGCTTCATGATCGGCAATCGGTTGCGGGAGGTGCCTGACCGTTCGGCTGATCGAAGATCGACTCGCCCATACGATGATCGGATGGCGCAAACCACCGTTCCCACCGTCCCCAACCGGGCGGAGCTGGCCGGGGAGACCGTGCGCCGGATCCTGCACGTCGCCGCCGCGATGCGGCACCACCAGGACGAGGGGATCGCGGCGCTGGGCCTCACCCCCGCGGTCGCCAGGGCGCTGCACCAGCTCGACCCGGACCGCCCGCTCCCGGCCCGTGACCTCGCCGAACAGCTCGGCTGCGACAGGTCCAACGTCACCGGCCTGGCCGACAAGCTGGAGCAGGCCGGGCTGGTGGAACGGCGTACCGACCCGGCCGACCGGCGGCAGAAGGCGCTCGTGGTCACCGGGCGGGGGCGGCAGGTACGCGAACGGCTCCGCCAGGTGATGTCGGACTCCCGACTGCTCGACGGGCTGAGCACCGACGAACTGGCCACACTGCGGGACCTGGTGCTCAAGGTCTCCGACGGAGGCTGCCCGCAGGAGTGTGGCCAGGTCTGAGCCACGCCGGGCGGAACGTGTCCGACTGGGCGAGGCGGGCCCGAGTCGGTAATGCTGTCCGCGTGACCACCCCGCACGATCTCGACGACCGGCTCCGAGCCGAACTGGCCGCGCTCGGGGCGCCCGACCAGCGGCGCGACCTGGGCGAACCGCTGCCCGACGGCGGTGCGTTGACCGGGGCGCAGGCGCTGGCCCTGTTCGACGCGCAGCTGACCAGCCGGCTGCTCGACCTGGCCGGGCGGTGGCTGTCGGGCTTCGGTGAGGGGTACTTCACTGTCGAGTCGGCCGGTCACGAGAGCGACGCCGCGGTGGCAGCCGCGCTGCGGCCGACCGATCCCGCGCTGCTGCACGCCCGCTCCGGCGCGTTCTACTGCCTGCGCGCCGCCCAGGCCGCCGGCGCCTTCCCCGCAGCCCCGCCGGACCTGCCGCCCGCGACCGGCGCCGACGCCCCACCCACCACCCCGGAACCGGGAAGATCTTGGAGCGAAAGCGCCCCTCCGGGGGCCGTTTCCTACCAAGATCTCGAAGGGCCGGGCGCGGGGGAGACGGAGGCGGGGAGCCTTCCCGTGGGCGCCGGGATCGTCGTGGACGCGGACGGGGACGCGACTGTCGTCGTACCCGATCTGCCGCAGCCCGCGCCCGACGACGCGTTCGCGGCGGCGGCGCGCGACGTGCTGCGCGGCATCGTCGCCTCCGCCGAGGAGCCCGCGGCCGGCGGGCGGGCGAAGGTCTTCGGCCGCGCCGACCTGGCGGTCGTGCCGACCACCTCGGCCGCCGGTTCGCATCTGCCGCGCGCCGTCGGTCTGGGGCTGGCGCTGGAGCGGCTGCGCCGCGGCACGCGGCCCGCCGACGGCGAGGCCGAGGCGGCGCCCTGGCCCGCCGACGCCGTGGTGGTCTGCGCCTTCGACGACGGCGCGGCCGACCACGCCGCGGCCACCGCCGCGTTGAACACGACCGGCTGGTACGACCACACCGGCCTGCGCATCCCGGTGCTGTTCGTCTGCGCCGACGGCGGCACCTCCGCCGAGGGCTGGGTGGCCGCCACGCTGCGGGCCCGGCCTGGCATCAGGTACTTCGCCGCCGACGGCACGGACGTGGCCGCGACCTACCGGGTCGCGGCGGAGGCGGCGGAGTGGGTACGCCGGCAGCGCCGGCCCGCCGTGCTGCACCTGAGCGCGGTCCGCCTGATGGAGCAGGGTGACGGCGACGCGGCCCGCGACCCGCTGCTGGCCACCGCGCGGCTGCTGGTGACCTCCGGGTACGCCAGTGGCGAGGAACTGCTGGCCCGCTACGACGAGCGGGGCTGGCAACTGCGCCGCGTCGCCGAGGAGGTGCTGGACGAGCCGAAGCTCGCCTCCCCGGTCGAGATCGTGCGGGAGCTGGCGCCGCGCCGGCCGGTGCGGGTGTCCCGCGCGGTCGCCGAGGCGGCGGCGCACGCGGCCGGGCCGGGCGCGGGAGCGCGGGCGGAGGCGTTCGGCGGCAAGCCGCCGGAGCTGACCGGCCCGCTCACGCTGGCGCAGAGCATCAACGCCGCGCTCGCCGACGGCATGCTCGACTACCCCGGGACGGCGGTGTTCGGCCACGACGTGGCCGCACAGGGTGGGGTGTACGGCGTGACCGAGGGGCTGCGGGACCGGTTCGGGGCGGCGCGCGTGTTCGACACGCTGCCGGACGAGACCTCGATCCTCGGGCTCGGGCTCGGCGCCGGACTGGCCGGCCTGCTGCCGGTGCCCGAGATCCGCCACCTCACGTCGCTGCACGGCGCCGAGGACCAGCTCCGCGGCGAGGCGGCCACCATGCGGTTCCTGTCCCGGGGCGCGTTCCGCAACCCGATGGTGGTGCGGGTGCCCGGCCTGGCGAGCCCGGAAGGACTCGGCGGGCACGACCGCAACGACGACTCGCTGGGGGCGCTGCGGGACGTGCCGGGGCTGGTGGTGGCCGTGCCGGCCCGGCCGGACGACGCCGCGCCGATGCTGCGGACCTGCCTGGCGGCGGCCCGGGTGGACGGCAGCGTCTGCGTGTTCGTGGAGCCGATCGCGCTCTACCACGTGCGTGACCTGTACACGGACGGTGACGACGAGTGGACCGCCGAGTACGCCGAGCCGGGCACCTGGGCGGACCGGCACGTGCCGATCGGGCGGGCCCGCGTCTACGGGATCGGCTCCGCCGAGGACCTCACCATCATCACGTTCGGTAACGGGGTGCGGATGTCGCTGCGCGCCGCGGCCACGCTGGCCGAGGAGGGCGTGGGCAGCCGGGTGGTGGACCTGCGCTGGCTGGCCCCGCTGCCGGTGGCCGACATCATCAGGGAGTCCTCGGCGACCGGCCGGGTGCTGGTGGTGGACGAGACGCGGCGAACCGGCGGGGTGGGCGAGGGCGTCCTGTCCGCGCTCGTCGACACCGGGTACGTGGGCGCTGCACGCCGCGTAGCCGCACTTGACTCGTTTGTACCATTAGGTCCGGCTGCCCGTCAGGTTCTGGTCTCCGCGGAAGCCATCACCCAGGGTGCCCGTACGCTGCTGGCACGGTAAATTCCGTTCCACCCGGTGCGCCACTTGCGCGGCGAGCCGCAACTGTGTGGACTGAGCCCGACGGTGTCACCCGACGCCACGAGCAGGGATAGATGAGGAGGCACTCGACAGTGAGCGCGACCGCTGGCCAGGCCGACGGGGTACGCAGCCTGGCGGACCGGTTCGGTATCGAGCCGGGCATGGTCGTCATGGAGATGGGCTACGACGACGACGTCGACACCGATCTCCGGGACGCCCTGACCGACCGCTGTGGGGAACTCGTCGACGAGGACACCGACGAGGTGGTCGACGCGGTTCTGGTCTGGCACCGCGACGGCGACGGTGACCTGTTCGAGCTCCTCGTCGACGCCCTCGGGCCGCTCGCGGACAACGGCGTGGTCTGGCTCCTGACCCCGAAGGCCGGCCGCGACGGTCACGTCGAGCCGAGCGAGGTCGCGGAGAGCGCGCAGACCGCCGGGCTCCAGCAGACCTCCACCATCAACGCCGGCCGCGACTGGAGCGGGGCCCGCCTCGTCATGCGTCGCGGGTCCAAGAGCAAGAAGTAGGGCGGCGCCGCACACCCGGCGACCGCGGTCGCCGGGTGTGGCAGGCTGATCATCTCCAGACCCGATCCCGAGGGAGCACGCATGCCCATCGAGGTTGGCGCCGAGGCGCCCGACTTCCTGCTCAAGGACCAGAACAACCAGGAGGTCCGGCTCTCCGACCTCCGCGGTAGCAAGACCGTGCTGCTGGTCTTCTACCCGCTCGCCTTCACCGGCATCTGCCAGGGCGAGCTGTGCGAGGTGCGGGACAACCTCAACGAGTACGTCAACGACGACGTCCAGGTGCTGACCGTCAGCGTCGACTCCGTGTACGCCCACAAGATCTGGGCCGACCGGGAGGGCTACCAGTTCCCGCTGCTGTCCGACTTCTGGCCGCACGGCGCGGTGGCGCAGGCGTACGGCGTCTTCAACGACGTCGCGGGCATCGCCAACCGGGGCACCTTCGTCATCGACAAGGCCGGCGTGGTCCGGTTCGCCGAGATGAACATGCCCGGCGAGGCGCGCGACCAGCAGGGCTGGCGCAAGGCACTGGCCGAGGCCGTCGCCGCCTGAGTCCCACACCCCAGGCACGTCGTTGCGCGGGGCCGGAGGCGGGCAGGTAAGCTGGCCGCTCCGGCCCGCCGTACGGGCGTTCCGGGCGCGTAGCTCAGTGGGAGAGCACTCGCCTTACAAGCGAGGGGTCGCAGGTTCGAAACCTGCCGCGCCCACCATCCCGCCCCGAGAAGATCATTTCCCCGGGTGACAGCAGTAGTGCTCTTGAGAGCATGCGTCTGACCCTGGCCTGACGCCGGCGCAGGAAATCAGAATCACGAAGGCCTCGTTCTCGGCAAGGTCCGCGATGGTGGTGCGGAGCAGGCCCCAGAGTCTCGGTCACGGATACCTGAAGTTCGTCGTCGTCCTGCCACGTCCTTGACCTGGCCGATCGATTACAAGCTCGGCGGTGTGCCCGACGCGGCGAACGCCTTCACTGCCTGGAGCAGGCGGTCGAGGAAGATCGGCAGGTCCGGGGCGGCTACCTCGAAGCGCGGGTCCTCCGAGGTGTAGGTGCCGTCGAGGACAACGTCAGGTGGCAGGCGGTAGACGGGAGATCCTGCCGGCAGGGCCAGCCCGTACTGGGTGCCACCGCCATCGCTGGCGAATACGACGATGTCGGCGTCGTGGCGGCCACTGACGTGCCAGAGGTCTCGTGACTCGTGGGCGTGAGCCACGTCGGAGGCAGTGTGCAGGAAGAACCCGTAACCGACGTCCTCCAGGTCTACGGCACCGACTGCGGCGTACAGGTCCAGGACGTCGGCGGGAAGACCGGGGCGGACAGCAGCGAGCCGTGCGGCAGCGGCCGTGTCGGGCTCGCTGACGGAGTTCTCGCCGGGTGGGTATCCGTAGCGGCCCTCGAAGTCGAGCACCGCGGAGGCAACGGCCGTCCGCAGACTCTCGCGCCAGGTCTCCAGCCGGCGATAATCCACACATCACCTCCGAATCGCACCGACAAGCCGGGCCGACTCCACATGCTCTCAGCCGGCGGCGCCAAACATGTCTCCCAGAACGGGACGTCGGCTCCCGCCGGCGGTCCCAGGCTCCACTCGATGCGTGACGGATCGGTGTCAGGTCTTGGCTGGCACTTCCGCTAGACGATCATGGGGAAGGGTACTTCGGGCTCCGTCGAAGTAGCGGGCCCATCAGGTGGCGTCGCCGGAGCGAAGTAGCCGGATCCAGGCGCGGTGAGGTGAGAAGTTCGTAGCCGGTTCCGGTGGATGGTGTTTGACTCTTGCCGGTGATCAGTGACGGGAAGCTGCGTGCCTGCATCGAGGCTCACTGGGGATTGGCGGACGCGACGGTTCAGGTGCACAACGGCGGAATGAACTCGGCGACGTGGTTCGTCTCCAAGGGCGGCGAACGATGGGTGGCCAAGGCAGTCGCGCCGGGATCACGCCGTTCCTTCATCGGCGGGCTTCAGGTCGCGACTCACGTCGAGGCGGCAGGCGTTCCGGCGGGCACCCCGGTAGTGACGAGGCACGGAAGCCTCGTCGCCGATGTCGACGAAGTGCCGCTCGGATTGTTGAACTGGGTCGCGGGCACCGGGTTACGAGGCGAGAACCCGGACGAGAAACGACTGATCGGGACGACCCTGGCGCGAGTCCACGCAGCACTGAGCGGCGTGACGATCAAGGATGCTGACCGGTTTCACTGGGTTGAGACGCAGGCGCCTCATCTGGCGGTTCGTCCTTGGGTCCGAGCCTCAGTGGCGGCCGCCCTAGCGGAGTACGAGGCGCTTGATGCCGGATCCTTGTCGTGGGGTCTGCTACACACCGATCCGGCTCCAGAGGCATTCCGGCTCGACCGCATGACGGGAGAGTGCGGGCTGATCGACTGGAGTATCGCGATGAACGGTCCGCTGTTGTACGACCTCGCTTCGGCAGTGATGTATGTCGGGGGCATCGACCAGGCCGATCACCTGGTGGAGGCATACCTGGAGAGCAAGACCATGACGCGCGCCGAGGTGGAACACGGCTTGCCGGCCATGCTCCGGTTTCGCTGGGCGGTGCAGGCTGACTACTTCGCCCACCGCCTCGTCACCGACGATCTAACCGGAGTCTCGAGCGCGTCCGACAACGAGATGGGCCTGGAGAATGCGCGCCGATGGCTCGGTCGTCTGGGAGCCGAGAAGCCCTCCGGGATGCACACGGCTGACGGGATTTGACCTCGGGCGCGGCCGGGGTGAGCTAATGGCATTCTGCGCTAGGTGCCCAGAATCGAGAAGCGGGTGCCGATGTCTGCGAGGGCGGCCCCGGTCCTAACCGGGCGCGGGGACGGTCTTGACGATCGCCGTCGCCAGGGCCGTCGCCTTCTCCTGAGCGATTGCGGTCACGTCGGTGGCGGTGCTCCGTCTGGGCGGCCAGAACGTGAGCGCCTCGACACTGATGAGCAGCGAGCCGTGCGCGAAGATCAGCCGCGCATTGCCGGGCAGGAACGGCATTCCTTCCGCGCTCTCCGGGTTCACCCGGCTCACCGTCGCCGTGGTCAGCCGCGCGTTCGTCGATCCGATGGTCATGGTGCGTGCGCCCCACCGGGCGGTGGCCATCCCGATGTTGAGTCGGAAATCCTTCGTTGGGCAACGCGCGGTGCGCGCCGTACGTGCGGCTGTAGCGGCCGCCGGGG
The DNA here is from genome assembly GCF_001029515.1 of Micromonospora sp. RV43. Classification (NCBI taxonomy): domain Bacteria; kingdom Bacillati; phylum Actinomycetota; class Actinomycetes; order Micromonosporales; family Micromonosporaceae; genus Micromonospora; species Micromonospora sp. RV43. The sequence goes on from NZ_LEKG01000015.1 coordinate 40,822, forward strand.
CATCGCGCAGACCGACCACTGTGACGTTCAGAAGGGTTGTCGGGGGCTGGACGTCGACGAAGGTCCCTACGGGGTTGACCTCCAGGCCCGCGCCCCACACCTGATCGAATTCCAACCCGCCCCCGTTCGAGCGGTCGGGGTCGGCAATGAGCAGGTCGCAGGGTTCATAGGGTTCGCCGACCTCGATCGTGCGCTCCCGGATGTCGTCGCCGACATCAGCCCGCTCGACCAGCTGTCGAATCGTCGCCATCAGTGCCTCTTGCTCGGTGGGCGATGCCGACGGCGCGGGATTCACGGAGGGCGCCGGAGGCGGTGGCGGATCGGCTCGTGTGACGCAGCCGGCAAGGCCCAGTACCACCAGTACACCGGCGACGAAGGATCCGCCGCGAACCCGATCAACGATCCTCACGAATCCCCGCTTCCACTCGGGGTGCAGCATATGGCTCATCACGTCTGGCGTTTGCCCGTGCGCGGTCGCTGCGGTAGACGAGACACGCGGGAGCCGCTCAGGCTGGATGGTCGCGCAGGAACGACTGGGCCGCCACCTTAGCGGCCGCAATCGCCTCCTCTGTCCTGGTCGAAGGCGGGGCCCCATCCGACGTACAGCTCCAGGAAGCGATCGGCCACGGGTCGCAGTTCCGGCAACTGGGAATAGGCCGCGTGCCAGTAGATCTCGTACGCCAGGTCCTCGGCGTCACCGTCTCCCGCAACGATGTCCGCCGCTGCCATGCAGCGTGCCGTTGCCGAACATCGCGATCCGCTTGGCCTTCCGGGCACCGAGCACGTGCTCGTCGCGAGCACGATGTGCGCCTCGCCTGGATGCGAACACCCTGCCGTGCCGCATTCCGTTCATGTCCGCCAGTCGAGGCGATGGCGCGGCATCTCTACGTCGCTGGCGTGTTGTACCGGTCCAGCGTCGCCTTGGAGGTCGACGCGTCGCGGAAGACGAGCTCCCACGGGCCGGTGTTCACGTCCATGTCCTTGCCGAATCCGACCCACTTCCCGGCCATCCGTCGGCCCGTCGGCTCGGCCAGGAGCTGAATCGCCCCGTGATAGCGGGCGCCCCGGTAGTAACCGGCCGGGTCGGTCTGTTCCACCCAGGTGCCGGTGATGACGGCGCCGTCCACGGTGAGGTCCAGCGACAGGGACGAGGACGCCGATCCGGGCAAGCTTCGCGCGGTCAACCTGTCGCCGTGCTGCAACACGACGACGAAGTGCTGTCCGGCGAAGGACTCCTCCCGGCCGCTGGAGTAGTACTGGTAGCGGCTGAGCCATACGCCCTCGTACGACCTGTGGGCCGTGGCCGGCTTGGCCGTCGGCGTCGGCGTGGCCAGGCTCGATACGGGTGATGTCAGGTCGTGGCCACCGTGCTGGTCGTCGGCGACGTGCCCGCCGGGCACTGCGGCGAAGCCGAGCAGTGAGATGGGCAGACCGGTCACGACCTCCAGGGCGCGGGCGTAGACGGGACGCGGTGCGGCGATCGCACCGGACTCCCATCGCTGGACGAGTCGCTTGTTGGCGTCGTTGGGCTCGCCGACGCGGTGGCCGGCGGCTTGGAGCGCACGGGCGAAGTCGTCCTGGCTCATGCGCATTCCGGTACGGACGCCGCGCAGAACCGTGTTGGGGGCGGTCATGCCCGCCACGATAATGCTATGTCGCCTAAATGTCGCCACCTGTGTGGTCGGATTGTCGGCTCTTGTGCCGTCGCGATCGGTGACACCTGCACGTCACTGTGGACAGGCGGCTGAGAGGGATGCCGCGTTTTCCCTGGCGGAGGTGGAGATGCCGAGCACGGACGACGAACCGTCGATGAGCCGGAGCGAACTGATCCACGCGGTGTACCGAGGGGCGACAGAGAGGCGACCTCTCGCTGCTGCTGAGCGGCTCGCGGCGAGGGAGTCGGTCGGTACCTTCCGTCGTCGGCGGTGTCCGGCTTCGGCGAGCGCCTCCAGGCCCGGGAGCAGGAGATCGCCCGGCGCCGTTTGCTGGACCAGGCGCGAGGCGGGCAACGGTCCCCGGACGGCGACGCCTCGCGGGAGCGCCGGGTCTCGTACGACGCGTACCTGTCCGCCGCCGCGCTGACGTTCGCCCGGCGGCATCGGCCGGTGTGGTGCTGGCGACGGTGGAGACGGGTCTGCCGGTGCGGCGCCGACCTGCCCTGTCATTCGCGGCACCGGATTCCGATCAACCGCGGTCACTGGCCGCAGGGGAGTGACGAGTGATCGGCGAGCCGGAGGAGACGATCCTCGCGGTACACGTACGGGGACTCGACGGCATGTGTGCCGGGTGCCGGGCGTGGTGGGCGCGGCTCACGCCGTACCCCTGCTGGCAGGTGGAGTGGGCGACCAGCCGGCAGGCGCGGGCGGTCACCGCGCGGTTCCTGGAGGACGCGCGGTGACCACCCACGGCCCGGTCATGCCGATCTGGAACTGCGGCGGGCTGCGACCTGCCCTGGCCGTGCCCCACGCGGAGGCGGGGGCATGTGTGCCGGGTGCCGGGCGTGGTGGGCGCGGCTCACGCCGTACCCCTGCTGGCAGGTGGAGTGGGCGACCAGCCGGCAGGCGCGGGCGGTCACCGCGCGGTTCCTGGAGGGCGCGCGGTGACCACCCACGGCCCGGTCATGCCGATCTGGAACTGCGGCGGCTGCGACCTGCCCTGGCCGTGCCCGACGCGGAAGCGGGAGCTGCGCGCGGAGTACTCCGGCGCGCCGGTGTCGCTGGCCCTCTACCTCGGCGCCTACCTCGTGCAGGCCTCGGAGGACATGCCGTGGGCGCCGGCCGGTGCACTGCACCGCCGCTTCGTCGGGTGGACCCGGGAGGCCCGTCCGCGCGAGCGATATGACTGAGAGGCATATTTATGCCTCTCAGTCATATCGCTCGAAGTCATCAACCTTCAGGCAGGCATGACCCTGTGTGACCGGACGGCCCGGCGTCGCCGGCGGTGAGGGGCAGCGTGGGCCAGGCCGCCAGGTCGTGGAGCATCTGCCGGTCGTGGGTGGCGACGACCACCGCCGCCGGTGTCGTCAGCAGGGCGGCGGTGAGGTCGTCGACCAGCGGCGCCGACAGGTGGTTCGTGGGTTCATCGAGGATCAGCAGGTCGGGACGTTCGGCCAGGCGCAGCGCCAGGTTCAGCCGCCGTTGCTGTCCGTGCGACATCCGGCCGACCGGGGTACGCCGGGCCTCGGCGTCGAGCAGGTTCGTCGCGCCCAGCGGCAGAGGCGTGCCGGAGCCGAGGCGCCCGGTGGAGCGCAGCCGGCCCACGTGCTGCTCGTACAGGTCGTGGGCGAGCATCAGGGGCGGCCAGTCGGGCACCTCCTGGCCGAGGTAGGCCACCCGCGCCCCGGACGGGTGACGGACCTCCCCGGTCGACGGCACGAGGTCGCCGGCCAGCACGGAGAGCAGCGTCGACTTGCCCGCACCGTTGGGTCCGGTCACCAGCAGGCGGTCCCCGCCGTCGAGCGTGAGCGTGACCCGGGTACGCAGACGCCCGGCCACCGTCACGTCGTGGCACCGCAGGATCGGCAGTCCGGGCCGGGTGTCCAGCGGCGGCCAGCGCAGCGGCTGCGGTGGCTCCGGGACGGTGATCCGGTGCTCGTCGAGCGCCTCCTGCCGGCGTCGCAGCGCCTGCACCAGGCCGGGGGCGCGGGACTGGCGCTGGTGCTTGCCGTGGCCCTTCTCCGGACGCCAGCCGGTGCTGAGCCGGCCCTGCGCCTCCCGTACCGCGTCGGCCAGCCGCTGGTGCTCGGCCTGCTGCGCCTCGTGGTCGCGTACCCAGTGCGCGAAGTCGCGTCGGCGCCCGTCCTGCCAGGCGGTGTAGTCCCCGGCGTAGCGGCGCGGGCGCCCGTCCGCGCTGGGGTCGAGGTCGAGGAACTCCGTGGCCACGTCCCGCAGCAGGGCGCGGTCGTGGGTCACCAGCACCACGCCGCCCGGGTGCTCGCGCAGCCGCGCGGTGAGGAAGGCCAGGCTGGCCGCGTCGAGGTGGTTGGTCGGCTCGTCCAGCATCAGCAGGTCGACCCGGGCCCCGAGCAGGCACGCCAGCCGGACCCGGTAGCGCTGGCCGACCGACAGCGTCGCCAGCGGGCGGTCCCGGTCCGGGCAGGCGTCGAGACCGGCCAGCGCCACGTCGACGCGACGCTGCGCGTTCCAGGCGTCCAGCCGGGTCGCCGCGTCGAGCGCTGTGGCGTACGCATCGTCCGCGCCCGTCCGGCCCTCGGCCAGCGCGTCGGCGGCGTCGTCCAGCGCCCGCAGTGCGCGTTCGGACTCCCGGATCGCCCCGTGGACGAGCGTGCCCACCGTCTCGCCGTTGCGCGCCTCCAGGTTCTGCCGGGCGACGCCGATCGTGCCCAGCCGTTCCACTGTGCCCTGGTCGGGCACGAGGATGCCGGCCAGCACGTGGAGCAGGGTGGTCTTGCCGCGGCCGTTCTCGCCGACGACCGCCAGGCGGGATCCGGCGGAGACGGTCACGCCGACGTCGGACAGCACGACCCGGCCGCCGCGTACGACGCGGACGCCGTCGGCCCGGACGTGCGCCCGGTGCCCGGCGGGCAGCGAACCGCCTGAGGTGGATGGGGATGAAGGTACGTGGTCGAGGTTGTTCACAGTCCGCTCTCGGCTCGTCGTGGAGCCGGGCAGCGCGAGGACACCGCCCGGCGGGAACGCCAGGACGGCGGAGCAGAGCTGGTACGTCAGAAGAAGCCGGTCACCCTGCCGCCGTCAGCGGAGGGACCAGGGCTTCATGACGGCGGCGTGGAACCTCATGCGGTGAAGGCTACCCGGTGCCGGGCCGGAGATCACCGGAGTTACCGGCGGAGGCGGGCGTCGGCCTCGGCGTCGAGCAGGTCGTTGACCGTCAGCGCCGAGTTGATCAGCGCGAGGTGGCTGAACGCCTGCGGATAGTTGCCGATCTGCTCACCGGTGGAGGCGATCTCCTCGGCGTACAGGCCGAGGTGGTTGCTGAAGGTGAACATCTTCTCCAGGGTGAGCCGGGCGTCGTCCAGCCGGCCGGAGCGGGCCAGCGCCTGGACGTACCAGAAGGTGCACATGTTGAACGTGCCCTCGTGGCCGGGCAGCCCGTCGGGGGAGTGCAGCGGGTCGTACCGGTGGACCAGGCTGTCCGAGACCAGATCCCGCTCGATCGACTCCAGGGTGGACAGCCACAGCGGGTCGCTGGGCGTGACGAAGCCGACCGCCGGCATGTAGAGCAGGGCGGCGTCGAGCACGTTCTCGTCGTACGCCTGCACGAAGCTGCCGCGTTCCCGGTGGAAACCGCGGGCCATGACCTGGTTGTAGATCCGGTTGCGTTGCTCGGTCCAGCAGCTCATGTCTCCGGGCCGGCCGGTCCGGGTGGCCAGCCGGATGGCCCGGTCCAGCGCCACCCAGGACATCACCCGGCCGAACGTGTAGTTGCGGGGGTGGTGCCGGCTCTCCCAGATGCCGGCGTCGCGCTTGTCCCAGTTGTGGCAGAGCCAGTCGACCAGGCGCACGGTGCTCTTCCACACCTGGTGCGACACCCGGATGCCCTGCTCGTCGGCGAGGTGCATGGCGTAGAGCGCCTCGCCGTGGATGTCGAGCTGGAGCTGGTCGGCCGCGCCGTTGCCGATGCGTACCGGGCGGGAGCCCCGGTATCCCTCCAGGTGGTCGAGCACCTCCTCGTGCAGGTCCGAGGACCCGTCCACCCGGTACATGATCTTCAGCGGGTCCTGGTGGTCGCCTGCTTCGCGGATGCGCTCGTCCAGCCAGTCCATGTACCGGCTGACCTCCTCGGTGAACCCGAGACCGAGCAGCGCGTGCACCGAGAACGAGGTGTCGCGTATCCAGGTGTAGCGGTAGTCCCAGTTGCGGGAGCCGCCGACCAGCTCGGGCAGCGCGGCGGTCGGTGCGGCGATCATCGCGCCGGTCGGCGCGTACGTCATGAGCTTGAGCGTGATGGCGGAGCGCTCGACCATCTCCCGCCAGCGCCCGGTGTAGCGGGAGCGTTCGACCCAGCGCCGCCAGTAGTCCCGGGTCCACTCGAACATGCCCTGGACCTCTTCCGGCGGGATGATCCGGGGTTCCTCACTGCCGGTCTCCAGGATCACCCCGCCGGTGTCGCCCTCCTTCAGCGTGCCGTAGGCGATCAGGTCGCCGCCCTCCATGCGGATCTCGCCGGTCTGGGCCCAGAGCTGCCGCACGGGGTCGATCGGGTTGAAGGTGAGCGTCGCCGACGGGCTGCGGAACAGGTAGCCGTTGCGGTGCCGCTCCAGGTCGTGGCGCTCGCGTGCGTAGTCGAACCGGGGCCGGCACTCCACCCGGAAGCGCATGCTGCCGCGCACCATGGTGACCATGCGCACGATGCGGTGCGAGTCGGTGACCCGTTCGCCGGTGACCGGCATGAAGTCCATCACCTCGGCGACGCCGTCCGCGCTGATGAACCGGGTGATCAGGATCGGTGTGCCGGGCAGGTAGAGCTGCTTGGTGACGTACCGGACCTCGTGCGGGGCGATCTGGAAGAAGCCGCCCTTGTCCTTGTCCAGCAGCGCGGCGAAGATGCTCGGCGAGTCGAAGCGCGGAGCGCAGAACCAGTCGATCGTGCCGTCACAGGTCACCAGCGCGGCGGTCTGGAGGTCGCCGATGAGTCCGTGATCCTCGATCGCCGGATAGCCCTTCACATCGCCCCCCAGGTTCCGACTGCCCTCTCCGACTCAACCTAGGGGAAGAATTGTCAGGTTAGGGGTGATTCGTAGTCACCCACCCGCCCGCGCGCCACGGTGCGCCTCGACCGCCCGCTGGGTCTCCGCCTGCACCAGGTCCGCGTTGATCATCGCCGCGGTCCAGGCGCCCGCCGCCGCGGCGGCGCCGACCTGCGCCGACAGGTTCGTCACGTTGCCCGCGACCCACACCCCAGGCACATCGGTACGCCCCGACTCGTCGGCCGGCAGGTACTCGCCCATCCCGCTGGGGTGCGGTTGCGGACGCAGGCCCAGCCCGGCCAGGAACCCGGCGCGCGCCACCATCCGGGGCGCGACTGTGAGCACCTCGCGGTCGACGGTGCGGCCGTCGCGCAGGCGTACCCCGGTCAGCCGGTCCCCGGCCGTCTCGACGGCCGCGATCTCGCCCTCGACCACGGGCACGCCGCGCGCGGCGAGCTGCTCGGCCTGCTCGTCGGTGAGCGGTGGCGCGGTGTGCCGCAGGTAGACCACATCGTCGCTCCACTGCCGGAACAGCAGCGTCTGGTGCACCGACATCGGGCCGCTGCCGATCACCCCGATCGGCCGCTCGCGCACCTCCCAGCCGTGGCAGTACGGGCAGTGCACCACGTCCCGCCCCCAGCGCTCGCGCAGGCCGGGCACATCCGGCAGCTCGTCGACCAGGCCGGTGGCGACCAGCACGTGCCCGGCGCGTACCCGGCGGCCGTCCGCGAGCGCCACCGCGAACCCGTCGCCGTCGCGGTCCACCGTCTCGACCCGGCCCTCGGTCAGGTGCCCGCCGTAGCGGCGCACCTCGTCCCGGCCGCGCGCCAGCAGCTCGGCCGGCGGCACGCCGTCGTGCCCCAGCAGCGCGTGCACGCCGTCGGCGGGCGCGTTGCGGGGCTCGCCCCCGTCCACCACCAGCACCGAGCGGCGTGCCCGGGCCAGCATCAGCCCGCCGTTGAGCCCGGCCGCGCCGCCGCCGATCACCAGTACCTCGTAGTTCTCGGTCATCGTGACCACCTCCGCGACCAGACTGCGACCGGACCCGGCAGAACTGCAAACTCCGTTGCTGATGTGGCAAACTGGCCGGCATGGACGACGACCTCGACCAGGCCCTCGACGCGGTCGGCCCCCGGCTGCGCGCGCTCCGCCGCGAGCGGGAGACCACCCTCACCGACCTCTCCGCCGCCACCGGCATCTCGGTGAGCACGCTGTCCCGGCTGGAGTCCGGCGGTCGCAAGCCCACGCTGGAACTGCTGCTCCCGCTGGCCCGCGCGCACGGCGTCACGCTCGACGAACTGGTCGGCGCCCCACCCACCGGCGACCCCCGCGTCCACCTGCGGCCGGTCGCCGCGTACGGGATGACCATGCTGCCGCTCACCCGCCGCGCGGGCGGCATCCAGGCGTACAAGCTGATCATTCCGGCCGACGGGCGGTCCGAGCCCGAGCCGAAGACGCACGAGGGGTACGAGTGGGTCTACGTGCTCAACGGGCGGCTGCGGCTCGTGCTCGGCGAACACGACCTGGTGCTCGAACCCGGTGAGGCGGCCGAGTTCGACACCCGCGTACCGCACTGGTTCGGCCGCGCCGACAGCGAGGGGGTGGAGTTCCTCAGCCTCTTCGGCAGCCAGGGCGAACGCGCCCACCTGCGCGCCCGCCCCCGCGCGTCCCGCTGAGCGGCGTCCGCGAACGCGCCCGCCGCGGCGCCGGGGGCGCGACGATCGGCGGGTGACCTATGCGGACGTCGGCGGGCTGCGGATCTGGTACGAGGAGCACGGCACCGGCAAGCCGCTGGTCCTGCTGCACGGCGGATACGGCTCGACGGAGACGTTCGCGCCGGTCCGGCAGGCGCTCGCCGCGCGCCGGCTGATCGCCGTCGACCTGCGGGGCCACGGCCGCACCGGCGGTCTGGACCGGCCGCTGCGGTACGAGTCGATGGCCGAAGACGTCGCCGGGCTGCTGCGTCACCTCGGCCTGCCGCGCGCCGACGTGCTCGGCTACTCGCTCGGCGGCGGGGTGGCCCTGCGTACCGCGATCCAGCACCCCGCCCTGATCCGCCGCCTGGTGCTCGTCTCCACGCCGTTCCGGCGGCACGGCTGGTACCCGGAGACGCTGGCCGCGATGTCCGCCCACGACGAGCGCGCCGCCGAACGCATGCGCGGCACCCCGCCGTACGAGCGGTACGCGCGGGTCGCGCCCCGCCCGCAGGACTGGCCCCTGCTCTGGGCCCGCAGCGGGGACCTGCTGCGGCGCGACTACGACTGGTCCGCCGAGGTGGCCGCGCTGCCGATGCCGGTGCTGCTGGTCTTCGCCGACGCGGACGAGATCCCGGTCGGTCACGCGGCGGAGTTCTTCGGCCTGCTCGGCGGCGGCCACCGGGACGCGGGCGGCGACGGTGTCGCCCGGCCCGCGTCCCGGCTCGCGGTGCTGCCCGGGCTCACCCACCACGACGTGGTGGCCTCGCCCGCGCTGCCGGCGGCGGTGCTGCCGTTCCTCACCCATCCGGCGCGCGCCCCCGGCTGACTCACCCCACGAGCGCCGGAGCCTCGGCCCGCTCGGCCGTGCGGGGGCGCAGCAGCGCGTACGCGAGCACGACGGCGACCACCACGAGCCCCGCGCCGACCGCGAACGCCGCGTGGAAGCCGCTGGTCAGGGCCGTTGCTCTGTCGTCGCCGAGCGCGACCCGGTCGGCGGTACGGGCGGCGGCCAGCGTGGACAGCACCGCGACGCCGAACGCCATGCCGAGCTGCTGGGTGGTGTTGAACAGCCCGGAGGCGAGACCGGCGTCCTCGGCGCGGGCGGCGGACATGCCGAGCGCGGTGAGCGCCGGCAGCACCAGCCCGAACCCGCCGGCGAGCAGCATCACCGGGAGCACGTCGGGCAGGTAGCGGCCGTCCACCGGCACCCGGGCCAGCAGCGCGAACATGGCGGCGAGCAGCACGAGCCCGGCGATCAGCACGGCCCGCTCGCCGAAGCGGGCGTTGAGCCGGGCCGAGACGCCGAGCGACACCGCGCCGATGACGACAGCCGCCGGGAGCAGCGCCAGCCCGGTGCGGGTGGCGTCGTAGCCGAGCACCTGCTGGAGGTAGAGCGTGACGAGGACCTGGAACGCGAACGTCGCGGCCACGGTGAGGATCTGCACCACGTTCGCCACGGCGACGCCGCGCGAGCGCAGCAGCCGCAGCGGCATGAGCGGGCGGCGCGCGGTGGCCTGCCGGAGCACGAACCCGGCGACCAGCGCGGCGGCGAGCGCGCCCAGGCCGAGCGTGTGCGCCGACGTCGCGCCGTACCGCTCGATCGTGACCACCGTGTAGATGCCCAGCACGAGCCCGGGGGTGACCAGCAGCGCGCCCGCCACGTCGGCGCCGGCGGCCAGGCCCAGGCCCCGGTCGGCGGGCAGCGTACGGACCGCGAGCGCGATCGTCGCCAGGCCGATCGGCAGGTTGATCAGGAAGATCCAGTGCCAGCCCAGCGCGTCGGTGAGCAGGCCGCCGGCGACCTGGCCGATCGCCGCGCCGGCGGCGCCGGTGAACGCGAACACGGCGAACGCCCGCGCCCGCCCGGCGGCGTCGGGGAAGAGCGTGACCAGGATGCCGAGGCTCACCGCCGTGGCCGCCGCGCTGCCGACGCCCTGGAGGAAGCGGGCCGCGACGAGCGTGGCGCTGTTCGCCGCCACCCCGGCCAGCACGGAGGCGGCGGTGAACAGCGCCGTGCCGCCGAGGAACATCGTCCGGCGCCCGATCAGGTCGCCGAGCCGGCCGGCGAGCAGGAGCAGGCTGCCGAACGCGATCAGGTACGCGTTCACCACCCAGCTCAGGCCGGCCGGGGAGAAGCGCAGGTCGCGCTGGATGGCCGGCATCGCCACGGTGACGATGCTGCCGTCGAGGATGGTCATCAGGGCGCCGGTGGCGAGCACGCCGAGGGCGAGCCGCCGGGAGCGGGGAGCGGACATGGAGTCCTCCTGTCGAGAGGTGCGACAGGAGAGACCGTAGCGGATGGTTCCGTTACAGACAATCTATTGAGGGACTATTGGCGGGCCCGTCGGGCCGGCTTCGGGCTCTGCACAGGCGTGGCCAGGTGGCCTGCGGTCAGGCGTTCCAGCGCGCGCAGGAAGACCTTCCGCTCGTCGTCCGGCAGGCTCGCCAGCGCCTCGGCGTGCACCCGGTCGACGATCTCCTGGCTGCGCGCGGCCACCCGGGCGCCCTCCTCGGTCACCGCGATGATCCGCGCCCGCCGGTCCGTACGCGACGGACGCCGCTCGGCCAGCCCGGCCTGCTCCAGCGCGTCCACCGTCACCACCATCGTCGTCTTGTCCATGTCGCCCATCTCGGCGAGCTGGATCTGCGTACGCTCCTCGGGCAGCGCGTGCGCGAGCACGCAGTGCATCCGTGCGGTCAGCCCGATCTCGGCGAGCGCCGCCGCCACCCGGGTACGCAACACGTGGCTGGTGTGGTCGAGGAGGTACGACAGGTCAGGGGTGCTCATCCGCCCAGCGTACCGATGATTCCGTGGCGGATGATCCGGCTCGGATCCGGTCCGAGCCCGGATACGATCTTGTGAGATGTCGTCGGTGAGAGAGGTTGGGTGCGGTGAGCGACGAGCACGGCAGGCAAGTGGTGGTGGGTTACGACGGGTCTCCGGCCGCTAGCGCCGCCATCGAGGTGGGCGCGCTGCTGTTCCCCGGCGCGCACGCGTGGATCGGGCATCTGTGGACGCCCCCGTTCGCCAGCGAGGAACTGCGCAAGCGGCTCTGGACCGGCACCCGCAACATCAACGTGTTCGTGGAGGCGATCGAGCGCGAGGGCGGCCGGGAGGCCGACCGGATGACGGCGGTCGGCGTGATGCTGGGCCGGGCCGCCGGCTGGGACGCCGAGCCGCTCGTGTGCCGCAGCTACGGCGGCGAAGGGCTCCGGCTCGCCGAGCTTGCCGACGAGAAGCAGGCCGACGTGCTGCTGCTCGGCTCGCGGGGCCTCGGCGGCGCCCGCGCGGTGCTCGGCAGCGTCTCCGACATGGCCGTGCACTACAGCCCGCGTCCCGTACTGGTCGTGCCGCACCCGCTGCTGACCGACGAGTACGACGCGCTCGCCGCCGGGCCGGTGGTGGTCGGCTGGGACGCCTCGGCCGGATCCGAGGCCGCGCTCGCCGCCGCCCGTCGCCTCTTCCCGGAGCGTGAGGTCGTCCTGGTCGCCGTCGACGGCGACGAGGGGGATGCGCCGGAGACTGTCGACGGGCAGCCGGTGACCACGGTGCGCGTCCGCGCCGGAGGCGGCGCCCCGGGCCGCGCGGTGGCCGACGCGCTCTCCGTCGTCGCCACCGAGCGCAAGGCGAGCGTGGTCGTGGTCGGCTCTCGTGGCCGCACGGCGGTCCGCAAGATCCTGCTCGGCAGCGTCGCCATGGCCACGCTGCACCGCGCCCACCGGCCGGTGATGGTGGTCCCGCAGAGCCCGGTCCGCGAAACCGAGTAGCGGTCGCTGGAACATCACGGGTGCCTCCCGGCCCGGGAGGCACCCGTGGCGTTCCACCCGCGTCACCGATACCCGCGGCGCAGCCGCCGGTACGCCGCCAGGCCGACGAGCGCCAGCGCCACCAGGCCCGCCCCCCACCACACCCGGCCGCCGGGGCCCGACGGCGGATCGGCCTCGCGGACCCGGCCGGCGTGCACCACCGAGTCCGCCACGTCGACGGCGAGCACCTGGTCCGGCGCGGTGAGCACCGTGACCGGAGCGGCGGCGCCAGGCGTCAGGCCCAGGACCCGGATCGACCGCACGTTGCCGTACGCGGTCCGCTGGTCCATTTCCAGCCCGTCGGCGTACCAGCTCGGCGCGCTCGGCTCCGGCCGGTACGCGACCACCCACGCGGTCCCGTCCGGCAGCCAGCCGAGCAGCCGGATCGCCGTCACGCCCGAGACGGCGGCCAGCGGGGGCGCGGGCAGCTCCCGGCCGTCGGTGTCGACCCGGCGCAGCCGCCACCGGTCGGCGGCCACCTCGTGCCCGACCAGCGCCAGCGAGCCGTCCGGCAGCCAGGCCCCCTTGCCGGCCAACGCGGTGTCGGGCGGCAGCGGGAACGAGGAGAGCTGCCGCCCGTCCGGGCTGCTCACGAGCACCTTCGTGCCGACCTGGAAGGCCAGCCGCGACCCGTCGGCGGCGAACGCCACCGGCGAGCCGAATCCCGGCACCTGCGTGGTCTCCAGCAGCCGGACCGCCCGGCCGGTGTCCAGCCGCACCAGGCTGAGCGTATTGACGTACGAGCTGCCCTCCGGATTCGCCTGCGTGGTGTCCACGACCACCAGCGCGGACCCGTCCGGCGCCCACCCGGCCGGTGCCGTCCCCGCACTGCCCGGCCGAGGGCTGGGCAGCCGCCGGACCGTGCCGCCCGCCAGGTCGATCACGTCCACGCCGGGGCTGGTGGGCGACCCGTTCGGCACCGCGAGGAACCGCCCGTCCGGGGAGAGCAGCACCCCCTCCCCGGCCGGCACCTCGAAGCCCACCGTCCACGTCCGGTACCGGTCCGCGTCCGCCCCGACGATGCCGACTGTGCCGTTCTCGTCGAACAGGCCGGTCAGCCCGCGCGCCTGCCCGCTGAACACCACCGACGCCGGGCCGAGCGCGGGCCGGTCGGTGGCCCGCAACGCGCCGAACGGCGGCAGCCCGAGCCGGTCCGGCAGCGCCGCCCCGTCCGAGCCCGCCGGCGCGGTCCGGCCGTCCCCGCGTACCGTCAGCGGCACGGCCGCCACCAGCGCCAGCACCGCAGTGACCGCCGCGGCGGCCCGCCACCGCGTGCGCCGCGCGGTCCGCACCGCCCGGTCGTGCACCGGGTACGCGGGCACCTCGGCCGCCGCCTCCCGCAACGCCTCCCGCAGCCGTACGCTCACCGCTCGCTCCTCTCCGGCGTCCGCTCCAGCAGGTCGGGGACCAGATCCCGGAGACGGCGTACGGCGTCGTGCCCGTGCCGCTTCACGGTGCCCACCGAGCAGCCGAGCACCTCGGCCACCTGCGCCTCGGTCAGGTCCTCGTAGTACCGCAGCACCACCACGGCCCGCTGCCGCGCGGTGAGCCGCCGCAGTGCCGCCACCACGCTCAGCCGCAGCGCCGTGTCGTCGGTGTGGTCGCCGCCGCCGCGCTCGGCCGGCGTCGCGTCCAGCCGTTCGGCCACCCGCCGACGGCGCCACCAGGAGACCTGCTGGTGGTACATGACCCGGCGCACGTACGCCTCCGGATCCCCCTCACGGATCCGCCGCCAATGGCGGTAGGTGCGCGCCAGCGCGCTCTGCAACAGATCCTCGGCGAGCTGGTGATCGCCGGTCAGCAGGTACGCGGTCCGCGACAACGCGGGTGACCGCTGCACCACGAACTCCCGGAACGACTCCGACATGCCCACCCCCTCACCGCAATGAACGCCGGTCGGGCCCCCGATGGTTGAGGCGGCCGTCCCCGCGGCGGGCGCTGGCACCCGTCGATGTGCGGGAACTATCCTCGGGCCACAAGCCAGTCGCCATCCGACGGAGTGGTCGATGCTGAAAGGTCTGGCAGCGGACCGGCACGCGCAGGGGGACAGCCGCCGGCTCAACCTCGGCGCGCTGCTGCGGCGCGTCCACCTGACCGGCCCGGTCACGCGCGTCGAGCTGGCCGAGTGGATGGGCGTCAACCGCAGCACGGTCATGGCGCTCACAGCGGAACTGGCGGCGGCCGGCCTGGTGCGCGAGGTGACGGCGGGCGGCAGCGGACGGGCCGGGCGTCCCTCCCGTGTGGTGCGTCCCGCGTCCGACACCGTCTACGTCATCGCCTTCGACATCGCTGTGGACCGGCTCGTGGCCGCCCGCGTCGGGCTCGGGGGTGTGGTGTCGGCGCGGCTGGAGGCGGAACGGCCACGGGCCGGGGCCGACCTCGACTCCGTGGTCTCGGTGCTCGCCGACTTCGGGCGGGCGCTGCACCACGCCGCGCCACCCGGGTCGGTCTGCGTCGGCGTGGGCGCCTCCTACTGCGGCATGATCCGGCCGGGCGACGGGATGGTCCGCTTCGGACCGGACATGGGGTGGGTCGACCAGGCGTTCGGTGCCGAGCTGGCGCGGCGGCTGGACCTGGGCCTGCCCGTCATGGTCGGCAACGAGGCGCACCTCGGGGCGCTGGCCGAGCATCAACGTGGTGCCGGCGTCGGTGTGCAGAACCTGGTCTACCTGCACGGCGACGTGGGTGTGGGCGGCGGGATCATCGTGGGCGGGGAACTGCTCGACGGCGACGGCGGGTACGCCTCCGAGGTCGGGCACATGCTCGTGAACCCGTACCAGGGGCGGCCCTGTGGCTGCGGCTCGCGCGGGTGCCTGGAGGCCGAGGTCGGTGAGCGGGCGCTGCTCGACGTGGCGGGCCGCCCCGCGCAGGAGAAGGGGCGGGAGGCGGTACGCGCCGTGGTCGCCGCCGCCGTGCGCGGAGAACCGGCCGCGCAGGACGCGCTGCGGCACATCGGTGACTGGCTGGGCATCGGCGTGGCGAACGTGATCAACCTGTTCAACCCCGGCGTGGTGATCTTCGGAGGCACGCTCAGCGAGGTCTTCCCGGTCTGCGCCGGCCACGTCCGCAGCCGGATCGCCGCCAACGTGCTGCCCATCTCCCGCGACAAGGCCCGCCTGCGCGTGTCCGCGCTCGGCTACGACGCGACCTTGATCGGTGCCGCCGAACTGGGCTTCTCACCCTTGTTCGCCGACCCCCTGCGCGTCCCCGCTTCCAGCTGAGGCCGCGCCGTCCGCGCCGCCGCGCGTCCGCGCCTCGGCGATCTTGAAGTTGTGGCACCTCATAAGGCGCGCAAAAAGGATATCCGGGGCGCCATAACTCCAAGATCGGCGGAGGTGGGCGCTCGGCGACGCGAGCGGCCGCGGAGGACGGCCGCCGGGGTGCGCCTGGGCGGGGGCGCGAGGGCGGGTCAGGTCTTCAGGCGGTGGGTGAGCCAGGGGAGCAGTGCTTCGCCCTGGAGGCGCTGGAACGCCCGTACGGTCGGGATGCCGGGTGGGGGTGGCTGGCGGGCGCCGTCGAGGAAGAACCCGGTGAACCCCGCGAGCACTCCGGTCAGGTCGGCCGGGTCGGCACCTGCGGTCAATGCCTGGGCGGCCAGCAGCGCGTCGGGGTCGTGTCCGCCGTACACCTGCACGTTGACCACTGTGAGCAGCGTGTCCAGCCAGGCCGGCCCGCGGCAGGCCCAAGGCCAGTCGACGACTGTGACCGATCCGTCCGGGCCGAGCAGCAGGTTGTCGGCGCGCACGTCGACGTGGCAGAGCGTGTCGCCGTCGAGTGCGGCCAGTCCCCGGTCGGCGGCGGCGCACAGCTCGGGCAGGTGGGACCGGGCCCACGGGTCGAGGTCGGGCGGCGGGTCGGCCGTGAGGCGCCGCCAGCCGCCGAAGTCGTGTGCGAGCCGTTCGGCGGCGGTGGGTGTGGTCGCGGCTGCGGGCGCCGGGGTGAGCGCGGCGGCCATCGTCTCCAGTGTGGACAGCACGGCGGCCAGCTCGTCGGCCCGCCACGGGGTGACCGGGTGCCGGCCCTCCACGTCGGTGAAGACGAGTGCGATCCAGTGGCCGTCGTCGTAGCTGCCGAGCAGCCGGGGCGCGGGCGTGTCCGGCGGCAGGGCTGCGGCGATCCGGGCCTCGGCGCGGTGCAGGTCGGGGCTGCGGTCGTTCTGCGCCGGGCTGACCGCCTTGACGAAGGCCCGGTCACCACCTGCGGTGCGGACCCGGTCGGCGGTGCCGGGGGAGAAGCCGCCCGGCTGCGACCGCGCCGCCACCACCCGGTCGCCGAGGACGCCCTCGACGCCGTCGCGGACGTGCGCGGGCAGTTCGTGCCAGTGCAGCCGGGTCTTCGTCTGAGTCGTCACGATCCCACGGTGCGTGCCGCCCGCCGTCCGGGGCAACCGGGTTAACCGTTGCGCGTGTAGTGCAGGACGACCACGCCGGCGTCGAACGGGCGCGCCGAGGTGAGTGTGAGCCGTCGCGGGTCGAAGCCGCTGTCGACGAGCTTGATGCCGCTGCCGACGACCACCGGGTTGAGCTTGACCACCAGCTCGTCGATCTCGTCGAGGAGCTGACCGGCGAGCTGCCCGCCGCCGCATAGCCAGATGTCGCGCCCGGGGCGGGTCTTCAGCTCGCGGACGAGGGCCGCCGGATCGCCGTTGACGACGTGCACGTCGGGGTAGTCGGCCGGGGGCAGGGAGCGGCTGAACACGTACTGCTCCAGGTGGGCGTACGGGCTGGTGGCACCGAGCTTCAGGCCCGGCTCGTAGCTGCCGCGGCCCATCAGCACCGTGTCGAAGCGGCCGGTGGGCGGGGAGTCGATGCCGAGCTGGGCGTGGGCGAAGGTGGGCAGCGTCTGGGGCCACTCGGCCACCAGGTGGGGCGCCAGGTCGGGCGTCAGTGGGAGGAAGTCGAACGTCCCGTCGGGCGCGGCGATGAAGCCGTCGAGGGTGCTGGCGACGAAGTAGACGAGCTTGCGCAAACCGGCTCCGATGTCCGAGGTGATCCACGACGGCTGTCGTGGTTCGGCGATGAATGTACAACACCTGTCGTGGTTGTTGCTAGTGTGTTCGCGTGGCCAGGAATCCGGAACGCCGTACCCTGCTCGCCGACGCCGGGCTGCGGGTGCTCGCCGACGCGGGCGCACGGGGGCTGACCCACCGGGCGGTCGACGCCGAGGCGGGCGTGCCCACCGGCACCACCTCGAACTACTTCCCGTCCCGCGCGGCGCTGCTCGCCAGCCTGGCCGAACGGATCTTCGACCGGATCGCGCCCGACCCGGCCGTGCTGGCCGACCTCGGCCGCCGAGAGCCGTCACTCGCGCTGATGACCGACTACCTGCGCGACATCGTCGCGCGCACCACCCGCGAGCCGGGCCTCACCCGGGCGCTGTTCGAACTGCGGCTGGAGGCCGCCCGCCGCCCCGAGTTGCGGTCCGCGCTCGGCGGCGTGCTGCGCCAGGGGTACGCCGACGACGTCGCCCACCACACCGCCGCCGGACTACCGGGCGGGGCGTACGAGGTGGCGCTGCTGCACTACGCGGTCGACGGTCTCCTGCTCGACCTGCTCACCACCTCGATCGACGCCGGGTTCGACACCGATCAGGTGGTCTCCGACCTCGTCTCCCGTCTGGTCGGCGGCACCACCGACTGAGCCTCCTCGCCGTGCGTTAACCCGGGGCGGCCAGCGGGAACGCTGGCGCGGACGCCCCTGGGAAGGAGCAACGGATGAGGGAACGCACCGGACTGACCATCGGCGTGCTCGGCTCCTACGGCGGTCGCAACCTCGGCGACGAGGCGATCCTCACGGGTCTGCTGGACGATCTGCGCCGCCACGAGCCCAACGCCCGGATCATCGTCTTCTCCCGCAACCCGGCGCACACCGCGCTGGCCCACCCCGAGGTCGAGGCGGTGCCGTGGGAGGGCGTCAGCCGGGTCGACTCGTCCCCGGTGCTCAACCAGCTCGACCTGCTCATCCTCGGCGGCGGCGGGATCCTCTACGACAAGGAGGCCCGGCGCTACCTGCGGGTGGTCCGGGTCGCCCAGGAGCGGGGACTGCCGCTGATCACGTACGCGGTCGGGGCCGGGCCGCTCACCGACACGCTGGACAGCGGCATGGTGCGCGAGACGCTGGCGCAGGCCGTCGAGGTGACGGTCCGCGACCAGGAGTCGCGGATGGTGCTGGAGGAGGCCGGCCTGGTGAACCCGATCACCGTCACCGCCGACCCGGCGTTCCTGCTCGAACCGGAGGAGTTCCCCCAGCAGTGGCTGCGCGAGGAGGGCGTACCGGCCGGATCCCGGCTGGTCGGGCTCAGCGTGCGCGAGCCGGGCCGGGCCGCCGAGCGGCTCGACGTGGACGGCTACCACCGCCTGCTCGCCCAGATCGGTGACTTCCTGGTGCACCGGATCGACGCGCACGTGCTGTTCGTGCCGATGGAGCGCGACGACATCCGGCACTCCCACGGCGTGCTGTCACACATGACCGCCGCCGACCGGGGCCGGATCCTGCACGGCGACTACCGTCCGGCGCAGATCCTCGGGCTGATGCGCCACTTCGACCTCGCGGTCGGCATGCGGCTGCACTTCCTGATCTTCGCGGCCATGATGGGCACGCCGTTCCTGCCGCTGCCGTACGCCGGGAAGGTCTTCGACCTGGCCCAGCGGCTCGGTGTGCCGGCGCTGCGCGGCGTGGAACGGGAGGTGGAGGGTCCGTTGCTGGCCGAGGTGGACCGGTTGTGGGACGAGCGGGCGGCGCGGGCCGACGCGACCGCGCGCCGGGTCGCGGAGGTCTGCGAGCAGGCGCGGGGCACCTCACAGGTGACCCGCGGCGTGCTGGACAGCATCCGGGCCCGCGCGCTGACGCCGGCGGTGTGAGCCGGGCCGTCAGACCGCCGGGCCGCGCCAGGCGTATACCCACTCCCGGCCCGGCTGGTCGTCCGACTCCAGCTCGTAGATCTGCGCCTCCGCGAGTCCGTTCGACCCGAGGTGGTGGTGGGTCAGCGGCGGGCGGCCGTTGACGTCCAGCTCGACGGTGACGCTCTCGCCGTCGGCCGCGCCGCCCACCAGAGGGATCTGCGCCGTGGAAGCCATGCGCCCATCCTGCCCCGGTCGGCCCGCCCGCGCAGGGGATCACGCGGGGCAGCGGGCCGGGCACACCGCGTACTAGGGTCCGGGGATGGCGCACCCGACGATCGATCCGACTCTCGGTCCGGTCCTCGCCCGCACGGGCGACGAACGGGCGATCCTCGACGCGTTCCTCGACTTCCATCGTGCCAACGTGCTGCGCAAGGCGCGCGGCCTGACCGACGCCGACGCCGCCCGGCGCCTGGTGCCCTCGCTGACCACACTGGCCGGGCTGCTCAAGCACCTGACCCTGGTCGAGCGGAACTGGTTCCGCTGCCTGTTCGCTCCCGAGCCGGGCGACGTCTACGTGACCTCCCAGGCCGACGCCGACGCCAGCTTCACGCTCCGCCCCGGCGAGACCGTCGAGGCGCTCGCCGCCGCGTACGAGGCGGCCTGCGACCGGTCCCGCCGGGTCGCCGCGCGGTTCGACCTCGACCACGTGGTGCCGCACCCGCAGCTCGGCGAGGTGTCGCTGCGCTGGGTGCTGGTGCACCTGATCGAGGAGACCGCCCGGCACGCCGGGCACGCCGACATCCTGCGCGAGCTGACCGACGGCGAGACCGGCTCGATCTGACGGGTCACTCGCGGGGCAGCAGCCCGTCCGGGTACTCCATCCCGTCGTACGTGCACGCGGCGGCGGCCACCCGGGCGGCGTACCGGGCCGCGTCGAGGACGCCCGCGCCGCGCAGCCGGGCGGCGATCACCCCGGCCGCGAAGGCGTCCCCGGCGCCGTTGGTGTCCACCACCGGCCCGGGCGGGGTGGCGGCGGGCACGTGCGCGGGCGGCACGCCGGGGGCGTGCAGCGTCGCGCCGGCCGCCCCGCCGGTGACCAGCACCGTGCGCGGCGCCAGCTCGGCGGCCTCCTTCGCGGCCCGCTCGCCGAGCCGCGTGTCGCTGACGAACACCAGGTCCGCGATCCGGGCGAACGGGCGGTGGTAGTCGTTCTCGCCGTCCCAGTCGTGCAGGTCGGTGGAGATCGACGTGGCGGCGCGCAGCACAGCCAGCGAGTCCCGTGCCCAATCCATGATCGACAGGTGGACGTGGGTGGCCTCGGCGACGAGCGCGGCAAGCTCCGCCTCGCCGAACGGCGCCGGCCCCGACCAGGGACGCGGGTCGTGCAGCGACATCCGCCGCCCCGCCGGGTCGACCAGGTTCACCGAGCGGCGGGTGCCGGCCGGCGCGTCGGCGAGCGTGGTCCGGATCGAGGTACGCGCCAGCGCCGCCCGCACCACGTCGCCGGCCGGGTCGGCGCCCAGCACGTCGACGAGCGCCACCCGCAGGCCGAGCGCGTGCGCGGCCAGCGCGACCCCGGCGCCGGTGTTGCCGATCCGCAGGTCGATCGGCGGCACCAGCAGCGAGTCGGCGACGGGCGGCGGCAGGGCGGGCACCCGGGCGCGGATGTCCACGCCGAGCCCGCCGATCACGAGAAGGTCGACCATGGCGCCGACGATAGCGGCGTCCGGCGGCCTATCCTGGCTCCCCGGGCGCCGTTTTCCGGCCCCGGGGACGTCGTCGAGGGGGAGCAGTGCTGGTCATCCACGGGTTGTGGCTGCCCGGCGCCGGGCTCGCCCTGTGGGCCGAGGACAGCACGCTTCCGGCCCGCGCGCCCCGCCGTCCCGGCCGCGTCCCGCGCGAGCGCCCGCACCCGTTCGCCGCCGGCCACGCCGCGCTCGCCGCCGCGCTCGACGGCATGCCGGGCGAGCCGATCTCCGTCCTGCTGGACCTGCCGACCCGGGCCGGCTCGCCGCTGGACTCGCCGGAACTGGTCCGGGCCCCCGTCGGGGAACCGGTCCGCGGCCCGGTCACCCGCGCCGGATGGCGGGCTCCCGCCCTGGGGTACGCCCCGGACGACGCGTACGCGTTGCTGCGCGCCCCGATGCCGGGCCCGGTCGGGGCGAGCCTGCGGCACCTGTGCGAGCTGGCCGGCTTCGCCGCCGACCTGGTCGTACGCGGGCGGCTGCTGCCGGGCGTGCTCGAGGCGTACCCCGGTGGTGTTCCCGACGGTGGACCGGCCGCGACCGGCCGGCGGACCTCGGCGGTGCGGGTGCCGGCGGCCTCGGGCGTCGCGGGGTCCGGGCGGCGGTTGCGTGCCGTGGGGGCGGACGACGTGGCGACCGGGTGGGCGCTCTGGCGGCCGCTGCTCACCGGCACCGACGCGACCTGGGCGCGTGACCTGGCGATGGCGTTGCCACCGGCGGCTCGCGCCGCCGGGGAATGGCGACCGGAGCCCTGGGGTGCGCCGGTGGCCGTCACGGCGGCACCGGTCGGGGCGGGCGATCGCGGCGCGGCGGGCGGTCCGGCGG
>NZ_LEKG01000160.1:0-18702 GCF_001029515.1 Micromonospora sp. RV43
GCGCGGCCGGCACCGGTGCCGGCCGCGCTGCTCGCGGCCCCCGCGCGCCCGCCCGGCGACGACCTGGACCGGCTGCTCGACGCGGCGCTGCGGGCGGCCCGGCGCGCGCCCGCCGGTGACACCGTCCGGGTCCGGGAGGACCGGCTGGGCGACCGGACGGTCGACGTGTTCGAGGTGCCGGGCGGCAGACGCCTGTGGCTGGACCGGGGCGGTGTGCCGCACCGGATGGAACTGCGGACCGGGCCGGGCGTGTGGATCCGGCTGGACCTCACGCCGGGCCGTGCGGCGGGCAGCGGCGGATCGTCGGCCTCGACGTCGCGCTGAACCGGCGCGGCCTCCGCCGTCCGCCGAACCGGCGCCGCCGGGACGGCCCGGTCAGGGCCGCCAGCCGGTCTGCGCGGCCCACTCCTCGGCGCGCAGGTGCTCCTCGTCGAACCAGGGATCGGTCACCGTGCCCCAGGCGGCGTGCTCCGGCGCGGCGGCCGCCAGCTCCCGCTTCACCTGGAGGTAGTCGGCCCGCCGCGCCGGGTCGGCACGCAGGTGGTCGCGCATCAGCAGCGCGTACCGCCAGCCGGGCGAACCGGCCTCCCGCAGGTGCAGGCGCACCGGACGCGCCGGGTCCGCGCCGCCGTGCAGCCGCTTGGCCCAGCGCACCGGCTCCGGCTGTCGCGGGGCATCCCACCACTCGCCCGGCAGCCGCGGGAAACCCGCCTCGGCCAGCCGCTGCGCGAGCGGCCCGTCCGCCTCGTTCAGCGAGGACACAGTCACCTGGATGTCGATCACGTCCGGCGCGGCGAGTCCCGGCACGGCGGTGGAGCCGACGTGGTCGACCCGGATCTCACCGCCGGCCGCGTGGCGGATCCGGGCGGCCAGCCGGGCGTACTGCTCGGGCCAGGTCGGGTCCGGTCCGGCGAGCGCCGCCGGGTCGGGCGGGACGGCGCGGCGTTCGCGGACGTTGCGCTCGTAGGGCGACAGGCGGTCCCGCCAGAGGGCGTCCACGGCGGCGTGCAGGTCGGTGAGCGTGCCGTCGTTGGTCAGGAGCACGTCGGCGATCGCACGGCGGGTGGCGTCGTCGGCCTGTGCGGCGATGCGCCGCTCGGCCTCCGCCGGGGCCATGCCCCGGTCGCGGGTCAGCCGGGCCATCCGGGTCGGCACGGCCGTCTGCACCACGACCACCAGGTGGTACGTCGACGCGAGTCCCACCTCGGCCAGCAGCGGTACGTCGTTCACCACGATCGCGTCGGCGGGGGCGGCGGCGGCCAGCTCGGCGCTGCGCGCGCGTACCCGGGGGTGGGTGATCCCTTCGAGCGTGCGGCGGGCGGCCTCGTCGCCGAAGACCAGCGCGCCGAGGGCGGCCCGGTCCAGCGCCCCGTCGGCGTCCAGGACCTTCTCGGAGAAGGCGGCGACGACCTCGGCCAGCCCGTCGGTGCCGGGCGCGACGATCTCGCGGGCGATGCGGTCCGAGTCGACGATCACCGCGCCCAGCGTGGCGAGCCGGCTCGCCACCGCGCTCTTGCCCGATCCGATTCCGCCGGTCAGCCCCACCTTCAGCACCCGGACAGTCAACCGGATCTGCCGTCCGCATGCCAAACCCTTCCGGCGTACGACGCGGGCCCCGCCCCCGGCGCTCCGCTGGTGCGGAACGCGGGGACGGGGCCCGTCGTCAGAGGCAGTCGCCGGTTCGTCCGGTGGGACGAACAGGCGTCAGCGTCCGGTCACTTGCCGCCGGCGAGCTTCTCCCGCAGCGCGGCGAGCGCCTCGTCGGTCGCGAGCGTGCCGGCCGGCTCCTCGGCCTGACGGCTCGGGGCCGAGGTCGAGGTGGTGGTGCCGGTGGTGGCCGGAGCCGGGTTGGCGGCGGCCTCGGCGTCGGCGGCGCGGGAGGTCTGCACCTGCTTGGTGTGGGCCTCCCAGCGCTGACGCGCCTCGGCGTACTGCTGCTCCCAGGTCTCGCGCTGCTTGTCGTAGCCCTCGAGCCACTCGCCCGTCTCCGGGTCGAAGCCCTCCGGGTAGATGTAGTTGCCCTGGTCGTCGTACGTCGCGGCCATGCCGTAGAGGGTCGGGTCGAAGTGCTCCTCGCCCTCGACGAAGCCCTCGTTGGCCTGCTTGAGCGACAGCGAGATCCGGCGGCGCTCCAGGTCGATGTCGATGACCTTGACCATGACCTCGGAGCCGACCTGCACGACCTGCTCCGGGATCTCCACGTGGCGCTCGGCCAGCTCGGAGATGTGGACCAGGCCCTCGATGCCGTCGTCCACGCGGACGAACGCACCGAACGGCACCAGCTTGGTGACCTTACCCGGCACGATCTGCTGGATCGCGTGGGTGCGGGCGAACTGACGCCACGGGTCCTCCTGCGTCGCCTTCAGCGACAGCGAGACCCGCTCGCGGTCCAGGTCGACGTCCAGGACCTCGACCTCGACCTCCTGGCCCACCTCGACGACCTCGGACGGGTGGTCGATGTGCTTCCAGGACAGCTCGGAGACGTGCACGAGGCCGTCCACGCCGCCCAGGTCGACGAACGCGCCGAAGTTGACGATCGAGGAGACGACGCCCTTGCGGACCTGCCCCTTCTGGAGCTTGTTGAGGAACTCGGTGCGCACCTCGGACTGCGTCTGCTCCAGCCAGGCACGGCGGGACAGGACCACGTTGTTGCGGTTCTTGTCCAGCTCGATGATCTTGGCTTCGAGCTCGCGGCCGACGTACGGCTGCAGGTCACGCACACGCCGCATCTCGACGAGCGACGCGGGCAGGAAGCCACGCAGGCCGATGTCGAGGATGAGACCACCCTTGACGACCTCGATGACCGAACCGCGGACGACGCCGTCCTCGTCCTTGATCTTCTCGATCGTGCCCCAGGCCCGCTCGTACTGCGCCCGCTTCTTGGAGAGGATCAGCCGACCCTCCTTGTCCTCCTTCTGGAGGACGAGGGCCTCGATGTGGTCACCCACCGAAACGACCTCGGCCGGGTCCACGTCGTGCTTGATCGACAACTCCCGAGAGGGGATGACACCCTCGGTCTTGTAGCCGATGTCGAGCAGGACCTCGTCCCGATCGACCTTGACGACGGTGCCTTCGACAATGTCGCCGTCGTTGAAGTACTTGATGGTCTCGTCGATCGCGGCGAGGAAAGCTTCCTCAGAGCCGAGGTCGTCGTGGGTGACCTTGTTGGCGCTCGAGGTGGCCTCGATGCTGCTCGTCATGTGGGCGGTTGCTCCGGTCGGATGGGTTGTCACAGCGGGCATGGGTGTCGCGGTGACTCTGCCGCGCCAACGGATCCGTCGCCGGGCACACCGAACGATCGACGCGAGAAGATCATTAGTGGCTCCGGTGACCGCGCACCTGCTCCCTGCCGAGGCACACGATCCGCGAGCGCATCGTCTAGCCTACCCGCTGCATTACCACAGCGTGCAAGCCCTCCCGGGTCCGCGCGAACTCATCCGCTGCGAAAGCGGAGATTTTGCGCGGTAAGGTGCCACAGCTGTCTCGTCCGTCACATCCGCCCCAGCCACCACCCCACCGCACCGGGTCCGGGCCGCCGGACCTAGCGTGAACCCGTGGACGACGACAGGGTGACCCGCCGACGGGTCGACGCCGGGGAGATCCGCCGCGCGAACCGCGGATGGTGGGACACCGACGCCGACGCGTACCAGGCCGAGCACGGCGCGTTCCTCGGCGACGCCGACTTCGTCTGGTGCCCGGAGGGCCTGCGCGAGGCCGACGCCCGGCTGCTCGGCGAGGTCGCCGGGCGGCGGATCCTCGAACTCGGCGCCGGGGCGGCCGCCGCCGCCCGCTGGCTCGCCGCCCAGGGCGCCCGGCCGGTCGCGCTGGACCTGTCCGCCGGCATGTTGCGGCACGCCGCCGAGGCCGCCGGGCGCACCGGGGTACGCGTGCCGCTGGTGCAGGCCGACGCGCTCGCCCTGCCGTTCGCCGACGCCGCGTTCGACACCGTCTGCACCGCGTTCGGCGCGATCCCGTTCGTGGACGACTCGGCGGCGGCGATGCGCGAGGTGGCCCGGGTGCTGCGCCCCGGCGGCCGGTGGGTCTTCTCGGTCACCCACCCCATGCGCTGGATCTTCCTGGACGACCCGGGCGAGGGCGGGCTGACCGCCGTGCACTCGTACTTCGACCGCTCCCCCTACGTCGAGCAGGACGAGCACGGGGTGGCCACGTACGTCGAGCAGCACCGCACCCTGGGCGACCGGATCCGGGAGCTGGTCGGCGCCGGGTTCCGCCTGCTGGACCTGGTGGAGCCGGAGTGGCCGGCCGGGCACGAGGGGATCTGGGGGCAGTGGAGCCCGTTGCGCGGGCGGCTGTTCCCCGGCACGGCGATCTTCGTCGCGGAGAAGCCGACGGACTGAGCGCGTCGCACGTCCGGTGCGACACGGGCTCCGGCACCCGGCGGTACGCTCGCCGCATGAGCGCCGAGCCCATCCCGACATCACCTGGCCCCTGGTGTCCGGACCCGATGCGGCAGCAGCGTGCGGACTACACGCTGGAGGATCTGCTCACCCTGCCGGACGACGCCCCCCGCGTCGAACTCGTCGACGGAGTCATCCAGGTGACACCCTCCCCCACCCTGGGCCACCAGGACATCTCCCTGCTGCTGAGCCTCTGGCTGCGGTCGCACGCCCCGGCCGGCCTGCGGGTCGCCCAGGCCGTCGGTGTCGGGCTCAGCCCCAACACCAGCCGGCAACCGGACGTCCTGCTCCACCACGCCGGGCTGCCGAGCGACAGGTCCCTCCTGCGACCGGCGGACGTCGTCCTGGCCGTCGAGATCGTCTCCCCCGGCACCCGGCGGGTCGACCGGTTCGCCAAGCCGGGCGAGTACGCCGCCGCCGGGATCCCGTTCTACTGGCGGATCGAGCAGGATCCGGTGCACCTCTACGCGTACCGCCTCGGTGACCGGATCGGCCCCGGCGGCGAGCGGCAGTACGAGCTGGTGGACGACAGCAGCGAGGTGATCGAGCTGTCCGAGCCCTTCGCGATCAAGCTGCCGGTCGCGGAGATCCGGCCCTGACGACGCCGTTACTCGGTACCCGCCGCGGGTAACCGGGCGGCATGGCCGAGAAGGAGTTCCGCGCCGGCGACCACGTCTCCTGGGCCAGCCACAGCGGCCGGGCGTACGGCGTCGTCAAGGAGAAGCTGACCGAGCGCACCCACGTACGCGGGCACACCGTGAACGCCTCGCCCGAGCAACCGCAGTACCGGATCACCAACGACGACTCGGGCCGCGACGTGGCCCACCGCCCGGAGGTGCTTCGCCATGAGTCGCGCTGAGGACCCGCAGCAGACGTACCGGGAGTTCACCGACGCGGTGAACATGAAGCCGGGCGAGCTGTCCCGCTGGCTGGAGAGCGAGGAGTCCAAGCACGTCGGCTGGCACAAGAAGGGCACCCAGGGCGGCGAGTCGGTCGGCCACGACTCCGGCCGGCGCATCGTCGACCTGCTGCGCCGCAAGCGCGCCGACCTCACCGCCGCCGACTACAAGCACATGCGCAAGGTGATCGGGTACGTCCACCGCCACCTGGCGCAGCGGCCCACAGGCGACGTCCGGGACACCAGGTGGCGCTGGTCGCTGATGAACTGGGGTCACGACCCGCTCAAGGGCTGAGCCGCCCGGTCCGTTCGCCGCGCGTTGGTACCGTGCCGGCGATGACGACAGACGTCTCGACCGCCGGCCGTCATCCCCGCGCCGGACGGGCGGTCCTCGTGGCGGGCCTCGGGCTCGTCGCCGTCGCGGCGCTCCTCCTGGTGGTGACCGGGAACACCGGCATCCGGTACAGCGCCGACCACGACGGCACCGTGCCGATGTGGAGCCGCTGGATCCCGGCGCTGGCCGCGATCGCGCTGATCCGCCTGATCCCGCCCGCGCCCGACCCGAGGTGGCCGGACCCGGTCGCGCCCTACCGCGAGGCGGTGCCGCTGCTGCTGGCCGGGATCGCGTTCGCCGCCGTCATGCCGCTGCTGGGCGGCGAACCCGCGTACACCGTGTTGAAGCTGGCGCTGCTGCTCGGCGTGCCCACAATGGTGTTCCTGGCCGCGCGCCGGTGGCGGCCGGGCCCGGCCCCGGCGGACGCCGCCCACCGGTGGGGTCCGGCGCTGCCGGTGGCGGTGTGGCTGGTGCTCAGCTACGCGACGCCGCTGGCCGTGCCGGCGAGCGACTGGGGGCGGACCGTCACGCCGGTCGAGCTGGCCGTCACGCTGCTGGTGGCCTTCGCGGTGAACGCGCTGCTGGAGGAGGTCTTCTACCGGCGGTGGCTGCAGACCCGATGGGAGTCGCTGCTGGGACGCTGGCCGGCGATCGTGCTCGCGTCGCTGGTGTGGGCGGCCTGGCACGTGGCCATCCAGGGCAGCGGCCGGCCCGCCGTCGACCTGGCGTCGGTGATCGTGAACCAGGGGGTCGCCGGGCTGTTCCTCGGCTACCTGTGGTCGCGGTACCGCCGGATGTGGCCGCTGCTCGTGGTGCACGGCGCGGTCAACGCGATGCCGGTCCTGCTCGGTCTCTGACCGGCCGCTTGACCCTGCCGCAGGCGGCAGGGTCGGACGATGCCGGCATGGAACGCCGCACGCCACGCGTCGCCGTGGTCACCGGTGCGGGGACCGGCATCGGCCGGGCCACCGCACGATCCCTCGCCACCTCCGGGTACGCAGTGGTCGCGGTCGGCCGGCGCGCCGCGCCGCTGGCGGAGACCGCCGCCGGCCGGCCGGGTATCGCCCCGCTGACGGCCGACGTCACCGCTCCCGACGGGCCGGACCGGGTCGTCGGCCCGCGCTCGACCGGTACGGCCGCCTGGACGTCCTGGTCAACAACGCGGGCGTGGCCGGCGGCGGGCCGCTGGCGGAGCTGGACGAGGACGCCGCCCGGCGGCAGCTGGAGACGAACCTGCTCGCGCCGATCCGGCTGGCGCACGCCGCCGTCGAGGCGCTCGCCGCGACCCGTGGCGTGATCGTCAACGTCACCACGTCGGTCGGCCTGCGCGCCTGGCCGGGCAGTTCGGTGTACGCGGCGGGCAAGGCCGCGCTGGACTCGCTGACCCGCAGCTGGGCGGTGGAACTCGCGCCGCTCGGCGTCCGGGTGGTGGCGGTGGCGCCCGGCGCGGTCGACACTCCCATCGGCGAGCACAGTGGCCTCTCCCCCGAGCGGCGCGCGGCGGTACGGGACTGGCAGCTCGCACACACCCCGGCGGGCCGGATCGGCCGCCCGGAGGACGTAGCCTGGGCGATCCGGCGGCTGTGCGAGCCGGAGGCGGACTTCGTCACCGGTGTGGTGCTGCCGGTGGACGGGGGCGCGGTGGTCGCGTGAGAGGACGGTGGCGGCGGTGCGGATCGGCGCGGTGGCGAAGGCGACGGGCTGCACGCCGCGTGCCCTGCGGCACTACGAGGAACACGGGCTCATCGCCTCGGCCCGGGCCGCGAACGGTTATCGCGAGTACGACGCCGCGGTCGTCACCCGGGTCCGCAACATCCGTCACCTGCTCGACGCCGGGCTGACGCTGGACGACGTGCGGGTCTTCCTGCCCTGCCTGGACGGGGACGTGGCGTCGGCGCCGCCGTCCCCGGCGGGGCTGCGGGTCGGCCGGGAGCGGCTGGCCGTGCTGGACGCCCGGATCGCGGCCCAGGTGGCCGTCCGGGACCGCCTGGCCGCCGCCCTCCAGGCCGCCGCCCCTGCGCCCTCGCCCCTGCTCCCGCCTCCTTCGCCGCCTCCTCTTGTGCGGTGATCAAGGAGTTTGTGTCACGCCCGAGCCCGTTCGGGGACACAAACTCCTTGATCACCGCACAAGAGGAGGCGGCGGTGGGGTCAGTGGTCGGCGCTGTTCCAGTCGCGGCCGTCGCCCACCGAGACCTCCAGCGGCACCGACAGCGGGTACGCCTCGCCCATCTGCTTGCGCACCAGCGCCTCCAGCGTCTCCCGCTCGCCCGGCGCGACCTCGAAGACCAGCTCGTCGTGCACCTGCAACAGCATCCGGGAGCGCAGCCCGGCGTCGCGCAGCGCGTTGTCGACGTGCAGCATCGCGACCTTGATGATGTCGGCCGCCGAACCCTGGATCGGGGCGTTGAGCGCCATCCGCTCGGCCATCTCGCGGCGCTGCCGGTTGTCGCTGACCAGGTCGGGCAGGTAGCGGCGGCGACCCAGGATGGTGGAGGTGTAGCCGTCCTGGCGAGCCCGGGCCACCACCTCCTGGAGGTAGTCGCGGACCCCGCCGAACCCGGCGAAGTAGTTCTCCATCAGCCCGCGCGCCTCCTCGGCGCTGATGCCGAGCTGCTGGGACAGGCCGAACGCGCTGAGCCCGTACGCCAGGCCGTAGTTCATCGCCTTGATCTTGCGGCGCTGGTCGGCGGTCACGTCGCCGACCTCGACAGTGAAGACCGAGGACGCGGTGGCGGCGTGGAAGTCGTGCCCGGAGTTGAACGCCTCGATCAGCGCGTCGTCCGAGGACAGGTGCGCCATGATCCGCATCTCGATCTGGCTGTAGTCGGCGGTGAGCAGGCACTCGTAGCCCTCGCCGACGACGAACGCGCGCCGGATCCGCCGCCCCTCCTCGGTGCGGATCGGGATGTTCTGCAGGTTCGGCTCGGTGGAGGACAGCCGCCCGGTCGCCGCCACCGTCTGGTTGAACGTGGTGTGGATCCGGCCGTCGTCGGAGACCGACTTGAGCAGACCGTCGACAGTCGACTTGAGCTTCGCCACGTCGCGGTGGCGCAGCAGGTGGTGCAGCAGCGGGTGCTCGGTCTGCGCGTAGAGCCACTGGAGCGCGTCGGCGTCGGTGGTGTAACCGGTCTTGATCCGCTTGGTCTTGGGCAGGCCCAGCTCGGTGAAGAGGATCTCCTGGAGCTGCTTCGGCGAACCGAGGTTGAACTCCCGGCCGACCACCTCGTACGCGCTCTGGGCGGCGGCCTTCACCTCGGCGGCGAAGTGCGCCTCCAGCTCGGAGAGGTAGTCGGTGTCGGCGGCGATGCCGGTGCGCTCCATGGTCGCGAGCACCCGCATCAGCGGCAACTCCACGCCGGCCATCAGCCGGGCCGACTGCTCGCCGTCGCGGGACAGCTCGGCGTCGATCGCGTCGGCCAGGTCGAGCGTGGCGCGGGCCTGGAGCATGAGGTTCTGCTCGGCCACACCCTCGTCGCCGAGCCCGTCGAGGGTGAGCTGACCGGTCTCCGGCGCGTCGACGCGCAGCTCCCGGTGCAGGTAGCGCAGCGCCAGGTCGGTCAGGTCGTACGAGCGCTGGTCGGGGCGGGCCAGGTAGGCGGCGATCTGCGTGTCGCGGGCGATGCCGTGCAGCTCCCAGCCGTGCGCGGCGAACGCCAGCACCGCCGGCTTGCTGTCGTGCAGCACCTTCGGGCGCTCCGCGTCGGCGAGCCACCCGGCCAGCGCGGTCTCGTCGTCGGCGCCCAGGGCGCTCGGGTCGAACCAGGCGCCCGCGCCGGCGGCGGTGGCCAGCGCCATCGCGGTCACGGTGGCGGTGTGCCGGCGGTTGGGGCCGGTGTCGAGCGTGACCGCCAGGCCCACCGGGGCGCCCGCCGGGGCGTGCGTGTCGAGCCAGCCCGCGAGCGCGCCCGGCTCGGTGAGCACCTCGCCGGCCAGGTCGAAGCCCGCCTCGGCCTCCGGCTCGACGGCTTCCAGGTATTGGTAGAGCCGGTCGCGCAGGATGCGGAACTGGAGCGTGTCGAAGACCTGGTGCACGGCTTCGCGGTCCCAGCCCTGCCAGCGGGCGTCCTCGGGGCGGACCGGCAGCTCCAGGTCGGAGACCAGGCAGTTGATCTCGTAGTTGCGGATCACGTCGGCCAGCCGCTCGCGCAGGCTGTCGCCGGCCTTGCCCTTGATCTCGTCGGCGCGGGCCACCACGCCCTCGACGCCGCCGTACAGGTTGATCCACTTGGCGGCGGTCTTCGGGCCGACGCCGGGCACGCCCGGCAGGTTGTCGCTGGTCTCGCCGACCAGCGCGGCCAGGTCGCGGTAGCGGTCCGGGGTGACGCCGTACTTCGCCTCGACCGCGGCCGGGTCCATCCGGGCCAGGTCGGAGACGCCCTTGCGCGGGTAGAGCACTGTCACCTGCTCGCCGACGAGCTGGAACGCGTCCCGGTCGCCGGTGGTGATCAGCACGTCCATGCCCTGGTCGCGGGCCTGGCAGGCGAGCGTGGCGATGACGTCGTCGGCCTCGTAGCCCTCCTTCTCGACCACCGGCACGCGCAGCGCGGCGAGGACCTCCTTGACCAGGCTGACCTGGCCCTTGAAGTCGGTGGGGGTCTCGCTGCGGCCGGCCTTGTACTCGGAGTACCTCTCGGTGCGGAAGGAGCGGCGGGAGACGTCGAACGCCACGACGATGTGCGTCGGCTGCTCGTCGCGCAGCACGTTGATCAGCATCGAGGTGAAGCCGTAGACGGCGTTGGTCGGCTGCCCCGTGGTGGTGGAGAAGTTCTCCACAGGCAGGGCGAAGAACGCCCGGTATGCCAGGGAGTGTCCGTCGACGAGGAGCAGGCGCGGCGTCGTAGCTGTCACGGCTGCGACTCTAGTCCGTACGCCCGACAACTCCGGCCTCCGGTGCGGCGCGCGCCGCACCGGAGGCCGAGGTCAGAGAACCTTGGCCAGGAACGCCTTGGTCCGCTCGTGCTTCGGCGCCGAGATCACCTTGCGCGGGTCGCCCTGCTCGACCACCACGCCGCCGTCCATGAACACGAGGTGGTCGCCCACCTCGCGGGCGAAGCCGATCTCGTGGGTCACCACGATCATCGTCATGCCGTCGCGGGCCAGGTCCTTCATCGTGTCCAGCACCTCGCCCACCAGTTCCGGGTCGAGCGCGCTGGTCGGCTCGTCGAACAGCATCAGCTTCGGCCGCATGGCCAGCGCCCGGGCGATCGCCACCCGCTGCTGCTGGCCGCCGGAGAGCTGACCGGGGTACGCGCCGAGCTTGTCGCCCAGTCCCACCCGGTCCAGCAGTTGCGCGGCGTGCTCCCGGGCCTGCGCCTTCTTGGCCTGGCGCAGCAGCACCGGCGCCTCCATGACGTTCTGGAGCACCGTCATGTGCGGGAACAGGTTGAACCGCTGGAACACCATGCCGATGGCGCGGCGCTGCGCGGCCACCTCCCTGTCCCGCATCTCGTGCAGCTTGCCGCCGCGCTCGCGGTAGCCGATCAGGTCGCCGTCGACCCAGATCCGGCCGGCGTCGATCTTCTCCAGGTGGTTGATGCAGCGCAGGAACGTCGACTTGCCGGAGCCGGAGGGCCCGAGCAGGCAGCACACCTCGCCGGAGCGGACCTCCAGGTCGATGCCCTTGAGCACCTCCAGCGGCCCGAACGACTTGTGCACCTGCTCGGCCCGCACCATGAGGCCGGACTCGGCAGAAGGCGCGGTGGCCTGCGCGGGCACGATCAGCTCGGTCACTTCACCACCCCCGCGCCGCCGCCGGCCTCGGCCGTCATCCCCCGCAGCTTCATCCGGGCCCGCCCGGTGACGCCGTACCCCTTGCCGAAGTGGCGTTCCAGGAAGTACTGGCCGACAAGCAGGATGCTGGTCAGGAACAGGTACCACAGGCACGCCGCGACGTACATCGGGAAGATCTGGAACGTCCGTTTGCCGACGGCGTCGAGCTGGAAGAACAGCTCCACGCTCACCGGCACGTAGAGCAACAGCGACGTGTCCTTGAGCATGGCGATGGTCTCGTTGCCGGTCGGCGGAATGATCACCCGCATCGCCTGCGGCAGCACCACCCGGCGCAGCAGCTGGGCGCGGCTGAGCCCGAGCGCCTGGGCGGCCTCGGTCTGGCCGGGGTCGACCGACTGGATGCCGGCCCGGACGATCTCCGCCATGTACGCGGCCTCGGAGAGCGCGAGGCCGAGCAGACCGGCCATGAAGCCGGTGAGGATGTCACGGGAGGAGAACCCGAACAGCCGCAGTTGCAGGTTGTCGATGCCGAACAGCTGGCCGATCTGGGTGTCGAACGGCACCCCGAACTCGACCCGGCTCCACAGGATGCCGATGTTGCCGGAGACGGCCACCAGCACCAGCCGGGGGACGGCCCGGAAGAACCAGGTGTAGAGCCAGGCCACGCCGCGCAGGATCGGATTGTCCGACAGCCGCATCACCGCGATCACCACGCCGAGCGTGACGCCGATCAGCATCGCGCTGACCGTCATCAGCACGGTGCCGCGCAGCAGGCCCTCGATGATCGGCGGCCGGAACATCTTGTCGACCATGAAGGGCCAGTTGAAGGCCTCGTTGGTCACCAGCAGGTGGACGAACATCGCGCCCAGCACGGCGAGCACCGCCACCGCGACCCATCGTCCGGGGTGCCGCACGGGCACGGCCTTGATCGGTTCCGGCCGTGCCCGCGCGGTTGTCGCTTCCTCGGTGGTCATGTCGTCACGGGTTGATCGCGGGGTCCGTGATCGCGCCGTCTCCCACCTTCCACTTGTCGAGCACCTGCTTGTACGAGCCGTCGGCGATCACGGCCTTGGTGGCGTCCCGCACCGCCTCGGCCAGCTGCGTCTGCTCCTTGGCCAGCACGTAGCCGTACGGCGCCGCCTCGTACTGCTTGTCCAGCAGCTCCAGGGCGTCGTTGGACTGCGTCACCGCGTACACGCCGACCGGGTAGTCGGCGAGCATCGCGTCGTCCTTGCCGGAAACGACGGCGGCGGTGGCGGCGTCCTGACCCGGGAACTGGTCGATCGTGATAGCCGGCTTGCCGGCGTCGGTGCACGCCTTGGACCGCTTCTGGATGTCCTCGACCTGGACCGTGTCCTTCTGCACAGCGATCTTCTTGCCGCAGGCGTTGTCCAGCGCGACCCCGGCCGGGTTGCCCTTCTTGGTCACCCACTGGGTGCCGACCTGGAAGTAACTGACCATGTTGGCCTGGCCCTTGCGGTCGTCGTTGATGGTGAACGACGAGACGCCGGCCTCGTACTTGCCCGAGTTGACGCCGTTGATGATGTCGCCGAACGGCGCCGAGACGAACTCCGCCTTGAGGCCCAGCTTGGCCGCCACGGCGGTGAACAGCTCGACGTCGAAGCCGATCACGGTCTTACCGTCGTTGTCCAGGAACTCCGCCGGGGCGTAGGTGGAGTCGGTGCCCACCACGATCTTGCCGTCCGACTTGATCGCGTCCGGGACCTTCGCGGCCAGCGCGGCGTCGACCGACGACGAGACGCTGGGGCCGCCACCGGGCTGGTCGGTGTTCTCCTCCTCGCCGCACGCGGCGAGGGAGAGCAGCAGGACGGCCGCACCGGCGACGCCGAGCGCCGCCCGCCGTCCGGGGTTGGGGTGGAACATGGCTGTACTCCTTTTGCGAGGGGTCGGTCAGGCCACGCCGAGGTAGGCCTCTTTGACCGAGGGGTCGTGCAGCAGGTCCGCGCCGGAACCGCTCTTGACGATCCGGCCGGTCTCCAGCACGTACGCCCGGTGGGCGCGCGCCAGCGCCTGCTGGGCGTTCTGCTCCACCAGCAGGATCGTGGTGCCCTGCTGGTTGATCTCCGTGATGATCGTGAAGATCTGCTGGATCAGCATCGGCGCGAGACCCATCGACGGCTCGTCGAGCAGCAGCAGCTTCGGCCGGCTCATCAGCGCCCGGCCGACCGCGAGCATCTGCTGCTCGCCGCCGGAGAGCGTGCCGCCGGGCTGCTTGCGCCGCTCGGCCAGCCGCGGGAACAGGTCCAGCACCCGGGCCAGGTCCTGGGCGATACCGGCCTTGTCCCGCCGGGTGTACGCGCCCATGTCCAGGTTCTCCAGCACCGACATGCCGGGGAAGATGCCCCGGCCCTCAGGCGCCTGGCACAGCCCGCGCCGCACCCGAAGGTCGGCCCGGAGCTTGGTGATGTCCTCACCGGCGAACTTGATCCGGCCGGAGGCGACCGGCCGGATGCCGGAGATCGCCCGCATGGTGGTGGACTTGCCGGCGCCGTTCGCGCCGATCAGCGCGACGATCTCCCCCTCGTCCACGGTCAGGCTGATGCCGTGCAGCGCCTGGATCCGCCCGTAGAGCAGGCTCACGTCCTCGATCTCAAGCAGCATCGTCCGGCACCCCCAGGTACGCCGCGACCACCTTCGGGTTGTCCCGCACCTCGGCGGGCAGCCCTTCGGCGATCTTCTTTCCGAACTCCAGGACCACGATCCGGTCGGTCACGCCCATCACCAGGCGCATGTCGTGCTCGATCAGCAGCACCGTCACGCCCTGGTCCCGGATCTGCCGGATGAGCTGGAGCAGCTCCTCCTTCTCCGCCGGGTTGAAGCCGGCGGCCGGCTCGTCCAGGCAGAGCAGCTTCGGGTCGGTGGCCAGCGCGCGGGCGATCTCCAGCCGGCGCTGCTCGCCGTAGGACAGGTTGCGGGCGAACTCGTGCATCCGGTTGCTGATGCCGACGAACTCCAGCAGGCGCTCGGCCTTCTCCCGGCCCTCGCGCTCCTCCTTCCAGTGCCGCGGCAGGCGCAGCAGGGCGGAGATCACGCTGGTCTTGTGGTGTGCGTCCGCACCCACCTGGACGTTCTCCAGCGCGGTCATCTCCGGGAAGAGACGGATGTTCTGGAACGTACGGGCCATGCCCATCCGGGTGATCTGGTGGCGCTTCTTGCCACTGATCTTCTGGCCCAGGAACCGGATCTGCCCCTCGGTGGGCTGGTAGATGCCGGTCATCGCGTTGAAGCAGGTGGTCTTGCCGGCGCCGTTCGGGCCGATCAGGCCGAGGATCTCCCCCTTGTAGAGGGTGAAGTCCACGTCGTTGAGGGCCACCACACCGCCGAAGCGCAGCGTGACGTGGTCGACCTCCAGCAACGGCTCCCGCTTGTCGACCGTCTCGACGGCGGGGGCCGCCGCCTGGGCCGGAACTGCCGGGGTCTGCTCGGTGTCACTCACCGACGATCACCTCCTTGCGGCGGTCCTTGAACTCCGCCGCTCGTCGCCGGTTCGGGATCAGGCCCTGCGGCCGGAAGATCATCATCACCACGAGCACCAGACCGAAGAAGAGGAACCGGTACTCGTACAGCTCGATGCCGAACAGCTCGATGCCGCGGAACCGCTCGATCATGTACGCGACCAGGCCGCCGCCGACGATCGCGCCGACGATGTTGCCCGAGCCGCCGAAGATGACGGCGGCCAGGATGATGATCGAGTTGAGCAGCTCGAAGTTCTGCGAGTTGACGAAGTTCTGCTTACCGGCGAACAACGCGCCGGCCAGGCCGGCGATGGCCGCGCCGGAGGCGAACGCCCACAGCTTGAACTTGAACGTCGGCACGCCCATGAGCTGGGCCGCGTCCTCGTCCTCACGGATCGAGATCCAGGCCCGGCCGACCCGGCTGTGGGTCAGGTTCCGCACCCCGATCACCACCAGGATGATCAGCGTGAGCACCAGCCAGTAGTACGGGCGGGCGTCGAGCACGCCGAACCACGGCCGGCCGTCGGCGTACTGGCCGGGCGGGTGCGGAATCTGGTTGAAGCCGCGCTGTCCCTTGAGGAACTCGGAGCTGACCGCAGCGATCCGGATCATCTCGGCGAAGCCGAGCGTCACCAGCGCCAGGTAGTCGCCGCGCAGACGCAGCGTCGGCGTGCCGAGCATGACGCCGGAGACCATGGTCAGGCCGATCGCGATCGGCACCACCGCCAGCCACGGCCACAGCGTCTTGAGGTCACTGCTCGGCGAGGTCAGCACCGCCACCGTGTACGCGCCGACGGCGAAGAAGCCGAAGTAGCCGAGGTCGAGCAGGCCGGCGAAGCCGACCACGATGTTGAGCCCGACCGCCAGCAGCACGTAGATCGAGACCGTGAACATCACCTGGGTGAAGTTCGCTCCCGGGGTCGGGATCGGCCCGAGGTATTGGTAGAACTCCTTGTTCGGCAGCGCGTAGAAGAACGCGATGACCGCGACCAGCAGCACCCAGCGCACCCAGCGCGGCGCGTGGTGCCAGCGCTCCGAGATCGCGTGCCGGCCCTGCCGCAGCTTGTCCGCCGCCGTCTCCCGCCGCTCCGGCGGGTCGATGGTGGTCGTCATGCGCGTGCCCTCCCCAGTGATTCGCCGAGCAGACCGGTCGGCCGGAACATCAGCAGCACGACCAGCACCGCGAACGCGGCGAAGTCCTTCCACTGACTGCCGAACAGGCCCGCGGCGTAGTTCTCCACGACGCCGAGCAGCAACCCGCCGACGAGCGCGCCGCGCAGGTTGCCGATACCGCCGAGCACCGCGGCGGTGAACGCCTTGAGGCCCAGCAGGAAGCCGACGCTGTAGGTGAGCGTCTGGATCCGCACGTCGTAGAGCAGGCCCGCGACGCCGGCCATGGTGCCACCGGCGATGAAGACCATCAGGATGATGCGGTCCTTGTTGACGCCCATCAGCGCCGCCGTGTTGGCGTCCTGGGCCACCGCCCGGATGCCGCGGCCGGTACGGCTGCGGTTGATGAACTGGTCCAGCGCGAACATCATCACCAGCGCGGAGCCGATCGTGAGCAGCTGCACCGCGTCGATCGGCACCCCGGCGATGTGGAACAGCGGCTCCGAGCTGACCAGGATCGGCGCGCCCTCCGGCCGACGCCGGGTGTAGACGCCGAACGCCTCGGAGATGGCGATCGAGGCGCCGATGGCGGTGATGAGGAACGCCAGCGGCGGCGCGTTGCGCTTGCGCAGCGGCCGGTACGCCACCCGTTCGATCACCGTCGCGGTGCCCGCCGAGGCGATGGCCGCCACGATCATCGCCACCAGCAGGTAGAACAGGATCGAGCCGAGGCCGCTGACCTGCGAGTTCTGGTCGAGTCCGAATCCGTTCCAGGTCCAGATCGCGGCGAACGCGCCGGCGATGAAGACCTCGGAGTGGGCGAAGTTGATGAGCCTGAGCACGCCGTACACAAGCGTGTAGCCGAGCGCGACCAGGGCGTAGATGGCGCCCTGCGTCAAGCCGGTCGTGGTGAGTTCCCCGAAGTTGGAGAACAATCCGTCGAAGTCCAAGGGAGGGACGCTCCGTCGCTCAAGAGAAAAAGAGGGTGCGGCCGGGAGCCAGCTCCCGGCCGCACCCGCGATCACTACTCAATCGCCAGTCCAGCGATCGAACGATCAGGACTTGGGGATCTCCTGGTCCGGGACGACCTTGCCGCCCTGCACCTTGAACGCCCAGACCTTGACCTGCGCCGGGTCGAGCTCGCCGCCCTCGACGAACTTGTAGCTGGCGGCAACGCCCTCGCCGCTGTAGCCCTTCACGAACTCCAGCAGGTCGGCACGGCTGCTCTTGCCGGCCTTGATGCCCGCCAGCAGGATGTTCGCCGCGTCGTAGGCGGTGTCGCTGTAGGTGCCCGGGTCGGTGCCGTTGAGCGCCTTGAAGTCGGCGGCGAAGGTGCCGCGCGCCTCGGTGGACGGAGCGCAGGGGCAGGTGAGGATGGTGCCCTCGGCGGCGGCAGCACCGGCGGAGGTGATGTACGCGCCGTCGTTCACGCCGTCACCGGCGACCAGCGGAGCGGTGACCCCGGCAGCGGTGAGCTGCTTACGGATCAGGCCGGCCTCCTGGTAGTAGCCGCCGTAGAAGACCGCCTTGACGTTGGCGGCCTTGACCTTGGTGACCACGCCGGAGAACTCGACCTGCTTGCCCTCGCCCTGGACCTTGTCGCTGCCCACGACCGAGGCGCCGAGAACCTTCTTGACCTCGTCGGCCAGGCCGGCGCCGTACGCGGACTGGTCGTCGATGACGTAGACCCGGTCGGCCTTCATCACGTTCTTGATGTAGTTACCGGCGGCGGGGCCCTGGCTCAGGTCGTTGCCGACCGCCCGGAAGAACGTCTTCCAGCCCTGCTCGGCGAGGCTGGGACGGGTCGCGGAGGGGGTGATGGTGACCAGACCGGCCTCGTTGAACAGCGGGCCGGCGGCCTCGGACTCGCCCGAGTAGGCCGGACCCACGACACCCAGGATCTTGGTGTCGTCGATCGCCTTCTGGGCCAGCTGCGGCGCCTGGTCCGGGCTGCCCTGCGAGTCGAGCTCGGCGAGCTCCACCTTGCAGTCCGGGTTCTCCTTGTTGTACTTGTCGACGGCCAGCTTGACGCCGTTCTTCTCGTTGATGCCCAGCGCGGCCGAGCTACCGGTCAGCGCGCCGAAGAAAGCGATCTTGCTCCCGCAGGCGCTGCCCCCGGAACCCTCATCGTCGCTGCCGCTGGAACAAGCGGTGCCACCGGCGACGAGCGCCAGCATGGCGACCCCGCCGATCACGCGTGCGAGCTTCTGCCTCAAGGCCCGAACCCTCCTCCGTCCATGATCCGAACCACCCACCGCTGATTGGCCCTTGCGGGGTGGACGAACCAAGACCGTCGTCGCCGGTCTGGGCCGGGACGTTATCCCACCGGAAGCGGTGGCGTAAGACCTGGAAAGCGGGGTTGACCGAACCGTTACACGCGGTGGCGGATTCAAGCCGATCGCCGTAAGAACCGTAGGCGGGGAAAGGCTTTCACCAACTATTCCTCGGTAACGGGCCTACCGGCGATCACCCGCTACCGATCGATGGCCGGCAACGCCCCCCACCAGGCACGGGACGTTTCCCCGTCGTCGGCGACCACGAACAGCCCGTCGTCGCCGACGGCCACCGCCAGCGCCGCGTCGCCACCGTCCGGCACCGGCACCGGAGTGATCACGGGAAGCCACGAGGCGCCGCCGTCACGCGACATCCAGAGCCGTCGCTGAGCCCCGTCACCGGTCACCGCGACGAGCCGCCGACCCGCCGCCGCGAGCGCTTCCACCGACGACACCCCGGGAC
>NZ_LEKG01000161.1:0-18534 GCF_001029515.1 Micromonospora sp. RV43
CGATACAGGCGCACAGCGCGCCGACGTAGCTCATCGGGGTACTTCTTCGGTGCTGCCACGGACGACTTCCTCCCCACGGCCATCAGACCATGATCAAGAACCTCCATGAAAGCGGGGGTGGCTCAGGTGCGCGGAGATCTCCCCGGTGGTCAGCCCTTTGGCATACAACGACAGGATCGCCTCGTTGAACCCGTCCAACCGGCGGGCATGCTTGGGCACGATCCGGGGCGTGAACGACCCGGCCCGATCCCGTGGGACCTGAATCCGCACCGGCCCGACCTCGGTCTGCACCGTCTTCGCCCCGTGCCCGTTGCGAATGTTGGCCCGCCGACCCGACTCCTCATCGACACCAGCCTCGTCCAGATGGGCATCCAGTTCGGCGTCGAGCGCTGACTCCAGGACCGTGCGGGTGATCCCCGCGAGGAGCCCACCCGGCCCGACCAACGACACTCCGTCGGCCTTGGCCCGCTCGACCAGCTGCTGCGCGAACTCCACCTCCGCCGCCGACGGCTGCGGAAGCTGAACAGCGTTCTTCTTGTCTGCTATGACGTGGTCCTTCCCGGACAGGATCAACGTCCTGTCCAACGGACCACACCCAGGTCAAACACGGAAATCTACGCAGTCCCGTCTGCGCCGGGGTGTTCTGTCTCCACGCGTACGGGCTGGTGGCCGGGTCGCCGGAGGATCGCGCCGCGTGCGCGCTGATGATGGGTTTCGCAGGCTTGGCGGGTGCGCCGGCGGCAGCCCTCGCGCTGCTTCGCGTGCACTGGTCCCGCCGTGGCACGACGCTGGCCGGTCGGGCGTGGCAGGTGTGGCAGGCGGGGTCGTGGTGCGCTCGCTGTGGGCAGGCGATTCTGCCCGTGCCGTGGGCGGGCCGGGAGGTCGTCGTGCCGGCAGCGGCGGTGCACACCGCCGTTGGGGAGATCGCGGCGGGGCGGCTGCCGGCGCTGGCTGGTTATCGCTGACCGGGCGTCGCGGCGGT
The DNA here is from genome assembly GCF_001029515.1 of Micromonospora sp. RV43. Classification (NCBI taxonomy): domain Bacteria; kingdom Bacillati; phylum Actinomycetota; class Actinomycetes; order Micromonosporales; family Micromonosporaceae; genus Micromonospora; species Micromonospora sp. RV43. The sequence goes on from NZ_LEKG01000161.1 coordinate 983, forward strand.
CGTGGTCCACAGGTCGCGCAGCGGTATCCACGTAGAGCCCAGATCCTGCCAGTAGCCGGTGAGGACTCCGGCCATCGGTGTGGTGGGGTCGCTCCACCAGATCGCGGCCACGATTTGTCCCGCTCGGTCACCGGACGGGATCCGGTAGGCGTACTCGATGTACTGGACGGTCCGGCCGGCAACGGTTCGCTGCTGCGTCGGGCCGGCCGCGCCTGCCGCGAGGTTCGGCGTGGTGCTCGCTTGGATGCGGTAGCGGGCCTGCGCGGCGTCGCGGTCGGCCCGGGTGCGGTAGGTGATCCAGTAGCTGGTGACGATGCCGGCCGTGCAGCGGGTGCGGCTCGTCTCGCCGTTGCCTCGCTGGACTGTGCTGATGGCCTCGGCCGAGCAGCCGGCGACGGCGCCGAGCCATGGCCTGGCGAAGTCGGCGAGTTCAGGGGTCGGTAGGCGGGCCCGGTTGACGGTCGCCTGGCGCTGTGCGAACAACGCGCCGGGTGGTGGGCTGGGCGCCGTGGCTGCCGGTGTGCGCGTCACGCACAAGCGCCGACCGACGTTCCTCAAGACCCTCGACGCCGCCGGGCTGTAGCTGACCGGTCTCCCGATTGCGGGTTGCTGGAGCAGTAGTTGCCTGATGGCCTCGGTCCCCGTGCTGATAATCGACTGGGCCGGCAGTCTCGCGGCCGAGGGGGAAGCGGACCTACCGTGGTTGCCGACGACCATGGCAACGGGAGTGGACATCATGCTCGACGTACGCCACCTCGATCTCGAGGGGATCGCCACGGCGCTGCAGGACCAGAGCGCGTACGAGTACCGCTGGCTCATCGATCCGGCCAGCGGGGAGATCCTGATGTGGACGGCTGATGGCGGCATCGACGGGAAGACGCCGGTGGACCTGGATGAACTCGACCTGGTCCTGATCGAGGCGTTACCGCCCTCCGTCTGGCACCGCGACATGGTCGACTTTGCCGAGCGGGTCAGCGACGAGCGGGCGGGTCGCAGGCTCTTGCGGGCCGTCCAAGGCAGGGGTGCCTTCCGACGGTTCAGGGACGAACTGCACGACGAGTATCCGCACCTGCTGATGGCTTGGCACGCCTTCCATCAGGCTCGGGCAACCCGCCGGGCCATTGACTGGCTGCTCGACAGATGCCTGATCGATGACGTTGTCGCGAGCCGCTGTCGGACCGAGCACCCTGACCCGGACGTGCCATGAGTCGAGCAGGCCGGGGAGACGGAGGCAGCAGAGCAGCCTGATCGAATCTATTCGACTGCTCGGAGTAGGGCGGTCCGCCATGCAGAGACGCGAGCCCGCATGTCGGCGACTTCATGCGGCGCCAGACCGTAGTCGGTGAAGTCTTCGTCGTCGAAGCGGTCGACGTGGCGAAGCATCGTGGCGAACATGCTCCGGTCGAATCCGTCGTCGGCGGCGTGCGCGAGGTCGCAGAGCTGGTCGAGGGTGTACCGGCCGCTGCTGATGGCGGCGTCGATGTCGAGGAAGTCGCGGGCGGCTGCCCGGTTGTAGAGGGCGTCCATCTTGCCGGCCATGACGTCATCGGGGTGCAGGACCGGACCGATGTCCATCTGGACTGGCGGCTGAGCGCGCCAGTTCGCGACCAGTTCCACGCGGTGTTGCTGGTCCGGGTGGGCCGGTTCGGTGACGTGTAGCCGAGCGAACGTGTCGAGCCGCAGGTCGATGTCGACGCGGAAGCCCTCGGCGCGATAGGCGGTGATCACCGCGTCGACGGCGGTGGGGAAGTCGGCGCGGCGTTGCCAGTCGGCGAACAGATCGACGTCTTCACTGGGGCGGTCGAGGATGCCATGGGCGGCGATCGCATGCCCGCCGGCCAACGCGAACCCGTATTGGCCGCCGACCTGCAGGGCGATCTGCGCCAGGCGGCGATGGATCGGCGGGGTCTGCTCGGCCACTATGCGGCGTGCCGGCGCGCTCTGGCCAGTTCGGGAAACCGCGCTTCCCACAGATGGCGAACCTGCGGAGGCAACACCAAGCTCGGCCACAGACGCAGCAACGTCGCGCCGTCCAGCCATTGGGTGAGGTCATCGTGCGCGGTCGCCTCGCGCAGCACGGTCTCGTACATGCTGGCCAGGCGTCTGGGTCTGCTCGTGTCGTAGCGGGCCCGCCCGGACCAGTCGAGCCGGCGATCCAGGCTCACGACGCCGCTCGTTGGTCCCCGTAGATCGTCGAGCCGGTCGGCGACGACGTAGGGCCGCTGGTCGGCGTAGCGGGAACCGGCGGGGGCTCCGCCGGTGTTGGCACCACTCATGATCGACCAGCCTCCTCAGGCTGCTGCGTGACGACAACGTTAAGGCCCACGGTAGTGGACGGTGCGACGGGCGAAGGGCTCGCGGCACTGTGTCGGACCCCATCCAGCCTGACATCGATGATCGGCCCATTGGCGGTCGCGCGACGCCGCAGGCCGGCCGGACTGCCTGGCAGAGGAAGTCCTTGACGATCCGCGGTAACGAGCTCGGTAACGGAGGGCATTGCAGCGGGCGGATGAGACGGCAAGGCGCGGTACGGAACAGCATTCTGGGGCGTCGTTATTGTCCGATTCCGCCGACGTTTCAGCTTGTTCCGGCATGCTGTGACAGAATCGTTGTCAAACTGGGGGTCAAGGGGTCGTCGGTTCGAATCCGGCCGTCCCGACCGGTTGACCTGGGGAGATGGAGATCTTCCCAGGTAACGGCGGTAACATCCGGTAACGAATGATCTTTGATGGCGGTAACCGTGCCGCGGGTTGAGGTCGTTCCCCCTCGGCGTTCACCGGCTTTGGCCTGCGGCTCCGCGCCAATGCCGGATGGGCCGGCATGTTGCTTCCTTGATTTCATATCAAGTTAGGTGTCGGCAGCTGCCACGACGCCGGGTGAGTGGTGTAGAAGCTGGCCCTGTGCCTGCCGAGGTTTCCATCCAGGCAGGTCAAGCGGCATGTCCGTACTCATGGAGGATGCCACCGAGCCGGTTACGTCGGTGGATGTGCAAGGTGGGCGAGCGTCCGGGGCGATGATCGGTTCGGGCAGCGGAGCGAGTGGCCGGGCGTTGGCGCGGTCCGTCCCGGCGGCGACGGCAGAACTCGGCTCACCTATGCGGGATTACCCGCCGGTATCAGCCATGTCGTTCCGCACTGGAGCCGGCCCCTCAGGTTGATGACGTGCGGGTCGTTGCCCGGGTCAGCCAGGATGTGCTTGTGAACGACGAGCGGGCCCCGTCGTGGTCACACAGCGATGTGGGGCAGGGTCGCCCTGCCAGCCTTGAGCTCTAGGCCGTGTTTCGTAGGGCGTCGGTGTTGGGGCGTGGCGGTGGTCGCTAATTGAAGAGGTCTCCGGTAGTTGGTTCAGCGACCAAGCTAGAACTTCACACCGGAGACCTCGTGCCGAGCGTAGCGGCAGCGAGGCGACATGACCTGACCGATGTGCAGTGGGCGGTGCTGGAACCGTTGCTGCCTGCGGGAACGGGTCATGCTCGGCCGCGCAGATGGACCATGAGAGTGATCATCGACGGGATTCGTTGGCGGGTCCGGACCGGATCTCCGTGGCGGGACGTGCCCGTGCACTACCCGCCGTGGCAGACCCTGTATCGATGGTTCCGGCGCTGGCAGCGTGACGGCGTCTGGGCGCAGATCCTCACCTCGTTGCAGGCCCTGGCGGACGCGGCGGGGTTGATCGGCTGGACGGTGAGCGTGGACTCGACCATCAGCCGCGCCCATCAGCACGCCGCTGGAGCTCGCCGCGACGGTGAGGCGCAGAAGGAGCCGCCCGGTGGTGTGCAGGCCGAGCCGGCAGATCATGGGCTCGGCCGATCGAGGGGCGGCTGGACCACCAAGACCCATCTGGCCTGCGAGCAAGGCCGCAAACTGATGGCCTTGGTAGTGACCGCCGGCCAGCGCGGCGACAGCCCGCAGTTCATCCCCGTACTGGCCAAAGTACGTGTCACGCGAGCCGGTGGCGGCCGGCCACGGACCCGCCCCGACACCGTGCTGGCCGACAAGGCGTACACGTCCAAGGCCAACCGAGCCCACCTGCGATCCCGCGGCATCCGAGCGTGCATCCCGAGCAAGGCCGACCAGGACGCGCACCGTAAGGCCAAAGGGTCCAAAGGCGGACGTCCGCCCGCCTTCGACCCCGAGGTCTACCGCCTGCGTCACGCCGTGGAGTGCGGAATCAACCAGCTCAAACAACACCGCGCCATGGCCACCCGCTACGACAAACTCGCCGTGCGCTATGAAGCCACCCTCACCATCGCCGCCATCAACCAATGGCTCCGCGCCCTACGAAACACGACCTAACCCTCTGCTTCCTATCGCGGCTGCTGCTCCTGCGCGTGGGTAGGTTCCGGTCAGGCGGCGACTGTCATGTCGGGACAGTGCACCCCTATAGACCCCTATTGATGCGTAAGGATGTCGTCGCGGAGCGTTATCGTCTGACGATGTCGCCGCCCCCCCGACGGCAAGATCGTCTGACGGAGAGGATCGCCATGTCGCTGCCCACCAACCCTCCGGCGCTGAGCGTGGTGATGCCGACCTACCAGGATCCGCAGTGCCTCGCGCTGACCCTCAGGGCGCTGACCCGGCAGACGCTGCCGCCGGAACGCTTCGAGGTGATCGTGGTCCGGGACGGTGGCTCGTCCGACGGGTACGCCGAGGCGCTCGCCGAGGGTGCCGGTCTCCGCCTGCGCGTGCTGGAACTCGCCGAGCGCAAGGGCCGCTCCGTCGCCCGCAACGAGGGGGCGCGCCGTGCCTGCGCACCTCTGCTGGTCTTCCTCGACGCCGACTCGTGGGCGGTGCCCGACCTGCTGGAGCGGCACCTCGCCTGGCACAGCGTGCCCGGCAACGCGGCGGTGCTGATCGGCCGGCGGGACGAGATCGGCCTCGCTGACCTGCCGGCAGTGCTGGCCGGGGAGTCGCACGCGGTCGCACGCGCCTTCCCGCACGGCGGCGACCTGCGGTTCGCCACGGGGCTTCCCGACGACGGGGGCGAGTGGCTCCGGGCCGGCTGGGTCATCGCCTACACGCACAACATCTCGCTGACCAGCGCTCACTTCGCGCAGGTCGGTGGTTACCGCGAGGCGTTCGGTCTGAGCTACGGCGTGGAGGACGTCGAGTTGTTCTACCGCGTCGACCGCAGCCTCCCCGACGGCGTCAACTTCGGCTACGACGACGACGCCCGGGTCGTCCACCTGCCGCACCACAAGAACATCACCCGCAACTGGATGGAGATGAAGGCCAACTTCCAGCAGGCGGCCCGGCTCTATCCGTGCCTGGAGTGGGAGTTCCTTACCGCCGTCATGGGGTACGAGGCGATCCGGCGCATCCTGCACTATCGCGCGCTCATCGACGAGTGCGTCGAGCGGTCGGCCTGCGCCATCGGGCCCGCCGCCGCGCGCCTCGCCGGCCAGGTGCGGGGGCACCGCACGCTCTGGATCGGCACCGGCCGCGCCGATTCCGGGTTGCCCACCTCGGCGTTGACCTACGACTACGCCGCACCCATCGGGCGGACCAACTTCCACCTGCTCGGCGTCGCCCCGCCCATGCCGCCGGGCAGCCTGGACGCGGTGATCAGCGTGGACTTCTGGCGGTACCTGCTGTGGCCGGAACTCTGCCAGTTCATCTCGGCCTCGCTGCTGCTGGCCGGCGAGGTCCACCTGGTCGCCACCGCCGACTCGACGCCGGGGATGTGCGCCGCCGACCCGCAGACGCTGGACTACCTGCGCCAGGCGCAGGCCGCGGCCTGCGCGGCCGAGCTGCGCGCGGTCGAGGGGCTCGGCCACGTACTGATCCTGCGGCCCCTCCGACCCGCGCCCGGCGCCGCGCGCCGGGTACCCGCTCAGACCGCCGCCGGGGCGCGACCCGCTGCCCTGGTGCCGGGGCGCTCAACGACGCGGGGATAGCAGATCGACGGTGCGGCCAGGCCCGACAACGCGGTCGGGCCTGGCCCAACCGTGCCCGGATCCGGCGTAAAAGACGGAAAGGCGAGTATTGTGCGCGTACTGCTGTCGACTCTCGGGTCGCGTGGCGATGTCCAACCACTGGTGGCGCTCGCGTCGCGGTTGACGGCCCTCGGCCACCAGGCCCGCCTCTGCGCCCCGCCCGACTTCGCCCGCTGGGTGGCCAGCTTCAGGATTCCCTTCGTGCCCGTCGGCCCGCCCTGGCGCAGGTCGGCGGCGCCCAGGTCGCGGGCCGCCGTGCCGAAACCCTCGCCCGCGCAGGTACGCAAGTTCGCCGAGTCCTCCATCGGCATCCAGTTCGAGGTGCTGTCGGCCGCAGCCCGGGACTGTGACGTCCTCGTCGCGTCGACGGGCCTCCAGATCGCCGCCCGCACCGTGGCGGAGAAGCGCGGCATCCCGTACGTCTTCGCGGCGCTCTGCCCGGCGGCTCTTCCCTCACCCCACCACCCCCCGCTGCCGCTGCCGGTGTTCGGGGAGGTCCCGGCGCCCGCGTCGGCCGACAACAGCGACCTGTGGGCCGCCAACCTGCGGCACGTCAACGACACCTTCGCCGCGCCCCTCAACGCGCTGCGGTCGGCGGTGGGGTTGGGCACGGTCGACGACGTCAGCGACCACATCCACACCGACCGGCCGTGGCTGGCCACCGACCCGACCCTGGCACCCTGGCCGGACGTCGCCGATCCGGCCGTCTACCAACCGGGCGCCTGGCTCCTGCCCGACAAGCGGGCCCTGCCCGCCGAGCTGACGGCCTTCCTGGACGCCGGCGGGCCGTGCGTCTACGTCGGATTCGGCAGCGTCGCCGCACCCCCGGGTCTGCTGGAGACGGCCGTGCGGGCCGTGCGCGCGGTCGGTTGCCGGCTGGTCGTCTCCCGGGGCTGGGCGCCGCTCTCGCCGGTCGACCGGTCCCCCGACTGCCTGGTGGTCGGCGAAGTGAACCAGCAGGACCTGTTCCGGGAGGTGGCCGTGGTGGTCCACCATGGCGGCGCGGGCACCACGACCACGGCCGCGCGGGCCGGGACGCCGCAGGTCGTCGTACCGCAGGTGTACGACCAGCACTACTTCGCGCGCCGGGTGTCCGCGCTCGGCATCGGCACCGCACACCCCGGCTCCGTGCCGACCGTCGAGTCGCTGACCGAGGCTCTGGGCGCCGCGCTGCGGCCGGAGGTGGCCGCCCGCGCCCGCGAGTTCGCCGGCGTCGTACGCACCGACGCGGCGCAGGTCGCCGCGGAGCGGTTGGTCGTCGCACCGGGAGCCTGATCGATGAGGCGACGCTCCAGGTACTGCGGGGGCGGGTCCGGCTGGTCGCGCCGGATCAGCCGTGGACCGGTGGGGAGGGCGACCTGCTGGTCATCCCGGAGGCCCGGCACTCGTTGTACGCCGAGGTTAGGGCGTCGGCGGACCGGACCGGTGTCGGGGTGCTCCCTACTCCGGCCGGCGCTGTTCACCGGCGGGGCTGCGGAGACCGTCGGTCGCGCCGCGGGCTCGTGGCGAGCGGGGCGCGTCGGCGTCAGAAGCTGCTGACCAGCTTCACGAACGCTTCGTCGATCTTGGCCGGATCGGTCGCGTCGAAGGCCTTGCCCGATGATGCCTTGGCGATCCGGTCCAGGGTGGCGAAGTCCGACTCCCGGTCGAAGGCGATGCAGAACACCTTCACCGGACGCCGCGGGTCGAGGGCGACCTCGGCGAGCAGGCCGGCCAGGTCGTTGTCCTGCCGGTACTCGTTCTTGCCGTCGGTCAGCACGACGATCGCGTTGATCCGCTGTGGGTCGTACCGGTCGAGCAGCTCTCGGTGCGCGGCCCGGACCGTCGCGTAGAGCGCGGTGCCGCCGTCGACGTGCAGGCCGGCGATCTTGCTGTTGATCCGCTTCTGGTCGAACTCGCCGAGAGGGATCTCCTCCCGGTAGGGGCTCTTCGGCCGCTTCCGGGTCTCCGAGGAGAACGACCAGAGACCCACCCGGTCCTCGGTGTTGAGCAGCGCGAGGCCCTTGCCCGCCGCTGCTGAGGCGACCTGGAAGCGGGTGCGGGTGCCGACCATCGCCTGCATGGACCCGGACGTGTCCAGGGCTATCAGGATGTTGGCCTTCTTGCGGAGCGTCCGCCAGCCGTCCAGCATCGCGCCGACCACCTGCGGGTCCGGGGGCTCGAAGTAGCTCAGCCCACCGGTGGGCTCGGCGCCGACGTTGGCGAGCAGCTCCGCCGAGGCTCGGCGCTCGTGGTCCCGGAAGCCGAGGCGGGCGAAGCTCTCCTGCTGGGCGTCCTCGGTCAGGAAGGCCAGGAAGTCGGTCGCCGCCGCCCGCTGCCGCTCGTCGGCGGAGGGCAGCACCACGAACGGGTGGTCCAGGTTGAACGTGCCCTCCTTGGGGTGGACGGCGACCAGCGGGACGTTCGGCCTGCGGCCCCGCTCCTGCCCGTCCTGCCGAGGGCTCAGCGCACCCGTGTTGTAGAGGTCCACGAGTTCCTCCTGGAGGACGATGGCGCTCATGTCGTCAGTACTGCCCGCGCCGCCCGCCAGGTCCGCCTCGGCGAGGCTGCGCAGCAGGTCCACCGAATCGTCGCTGTAGTGCGACACATTGGCCTCGATCCGGCGGACGAACTGGGTGACCGCGGGGTCGGCAAGGTCGGACCGGGTCAGGTCGCTGGACCGTTGCACCGCCGCGTAGTAGGTGGCGATGGTCGCCGCCAGCCCGGAGGTGGACAGGTTGGGGTTGTCCTTGCCGAAGGTGAAGCGGCCCCACTCCGGCTTGCCGAAGCCCGCCCATCCGTCCCGCCCGGACAGGCCCAGGATCTCCCCCCAGCCCAGCGGCCCGCGCCGGCGTATCAGTTCGGCCTTGGGCTGCGGCATCGCGATCACCAGTGGGCTGTTGGCGATCGACGGGTAGCGGTCCGGGGTCTGCGGTGCTCGCCCGGCGGCTTGGTCGAGCAGCCGGAGCTGGCCGGTCCACAGGCTCGACGTCGGCAGCCAGACCTGTGGTCGCGGCAGGCCGGTGTGGGTCCAGCCGGTGGCCAGCGCCTCGGCGGCCTGGCCCGAGTTGAGCGCGCTGACGTGCACCTGGGCGCAGCCACCGCCGTCGATCGACCGGCTGCTGCGGTTGTAGCGCTCGGCCAGGTCGACCAGCAGCGCCGCCTTCTCCGTCGACGAGTTGACCTGGAGGGTGGTGGCGCAGTCGGTGCGGGGCACCTCGCTGCCCGCATCGCGCTGCTGGACGAACACGAACGCCCCGGCGATGACCACCAGCCCGGCGGTGACGGCGGCGGTGTAGGGCAACCACTGCCGCGTGCGGGTAACGGATGGGGTCATCGGGGCGTCCTCCTCGGCGGGCGGCTGGTGGCCGTCAACCTATCGATCCGGCGCCAGCCGGCGACCCGGACCCCTGCCGCGGCGTCACGGGCGGTCGGACCGTCCCCCGACCGCCGTAGCGACCAGCAGCCGGACCAGGTAGACCACGACGAAGGCGACCGCCCCGACTGCGGCGGCCGGGCCGATCGCGCTCGACGCGACGTAGCCGGCGGCGGCGCCGGCCGAGCCGAGGAAGAGCGCTGTCGAGATGCCCCAGGCGTCGAGGGCCTCACGACGCAGTCGCCGCAACGCGCCGCCGGACCCGGCGCCGACGCCGGGCTCCGTCGCCGGCAGGTACGCCGGCTGGGTCGTCATCCGTGGGTGTGCCGGCTGCGTCGGCCGGGCCTGGGTCGGCACCGTCGGCTGTGGCTGTGGCTGTGGCTGCGTCGGGCGCGGCTGCGGTGCCGTCGGCGTGATCCGGGGAAGGGGATGGTTCGGCGTCGGCGTGCCCGCGGTCTCGTTGCCGACCTCGAGCAGGCTCTCCCGACGTAGCGGCACGGTGGCCGTGGCGTCCTGCCGCAGCAGCCGCACCAGCACCTGCTCGGCACCCGGCCGATCCGCCGGATCCTTCGCCAGGCACTCCCGGATCAGCTCGTCCAGCACCGGAGGCAACGCCGGCAGGTCGGGCGGATCGTGCAGCACCCGGTGCATCACGGCGAAGAGCGAATCATCGCCGAAGGGTGGCCGGCCACCGGCAGCGAACGCGATCGTGGCCGCCCAGGCGAAGACGTCGCAGGGCGGACCGACCGCGTCGTTGCGGAACCGCTCGGGTGCCATGTACGCGGTGGTCCCCATGACCCGGCTGGACGCCGTCTCGGTTACGCCCAGCGCGCGAGCGATGCCGAAGTCGATCACCCTAGGGCCGTCCCTGCCCAGCACCACGTTGTCCGGCTTCAGATCGCAGTGCACCACGCCGGCACTGTGGATCGCGGCGAGCGCGGTGACAGTGCCGACCGCGAGCCGGTGCAGGGCGTTACCGGTCACCGGGCCGCGTTCGCGGACGTGCCGGTGCAGGGTCGGGCCTTCGATGAACTCACTGACCACGTAGGGACGCTCGCCGTCGACCTCGGCGAAGAGCACCTGCGCGGTGCAGAACGGAGCGACCCGGCGCGCGGCGGCGATCTCCTTCACGAACTGCGACCGCGCCCGTGGATCAGTCAGGTCGACGTTGACCATCTTGACCGCGACGCGGTCACCAGCGTCGTCCTCACCGAGGTAGACGACCCCCTGCCCACCCGCGCCCAGCCGGCCGAGCAGCCGATACCGGCCGGCGGTGACCGGGTCGTGCGTCCACAGCTTCGCCAATCCTGGCACCGGCGTGCCGGCCAGTTCTGACATCCCGACTCCATCAGTGTCGTGCCCGGCCACCGGCGGCGCAGGGCACGGCCATCGTGTCATGCCGCAGCGACGACAGAGGACAGCCGATCATGGGTGGGAGCCACCACCGCCGGTGGTCCTCGCGGTGGCGGTCGCCGCACTGCGCGGGCCGGCCCGGCCTACGACGGCGGGCGTCCCTCCAGGGTGTCCCTTCGTCCTCCGCCGTGGCCGGCGCGAACTCGTTTCCCGCCGTGCCGTGCCAGCGGGTCGATGCCGGTGCCCGACCACGGTCGCCGGCCCGCGCAGCCGCAGCGGCGTCAGGCCCGGCGCAGCGTCCGCAGGGTGCCGGCCCAGGCGACCACCTCGTCGAGCATGGTGCCGAGGGCCTGCTCGTGGTGCGCGGCCGGCCGGAAGTCGCGGAAGTTGACGAAGTCGGTCGTCAGAGAGAGCGCGACCTGGGAGCGGACGTCGGCGACGCCGAGCTGCCCGAGCACCAGCCGCAGGTGCTCCGCCGCCCGGGTGCCGCCGTGCACGCCGTAGCTGACGAGGCCGGCGGCGGCGTGCTGCCACTCCTGGTAGAGGAAGTCGAGGGAATCCTTCAGTGCGCCCGGGATGGAGTGGTTGTACTCCGGCGTGACGAAGACGAAGCCGTCGAACCCGGCCACGGTCGTCGCCCAGCGGCGTACGGCGGGGCGTCGCGACGGCGCCATCGACGGTGGCAGCACCTCGTCGAAGTGTGGCAGGGCGTAGTCGGCGATGTCGACCAGCTCGACAGTGGCGTCGCCCCGCTTGGCGGCGACGTCGCGCACCCAGCGGGCCACGGCGTCGGCCTTGCGGCCGGGTCGCGTGCTGCCGACGATGACACCGATCCTGACCATGCTGCTCTCCTCTACGCGATGGGGGTGGGGCGCGCGGGAGCCGGCGTGCCGGTCAGGTCACGAGCCAGCTCCACCGCGCCGTGCAGGGACGACAGCCCGCCGAGGGCGGCGGGACGCACCGGTGGCGCCGGACGGCCGGGCCGGCCGGCGCGGCGTGCCCGTTCCGCGACGAGCGGCACGAAGCCGGGCAGGCCGGCGGCGAACCCGCCGCCCACGATCGCCAGCGCCGGATCGAGGATCTCGCCGAGGCTCACCACCGCCGCCGCCAGCGCCCGGCAGCTCTCCTCGACCGCCGCCACCGCCCAGGGCTCGCGCCCGTCGAGTCCGGCCCGCAGGTCATCGAAGCCCACCTCGCCGCCCCGGCGGGCGGCAGCACGGCGCAGGGTGGCGGGGCCGGACGCGATGGACTGGAGGCAGCCATGCCGGTCGCAGTCGCAGCGCTCACCATCGAGAGCGACGACCACGTGACCGATCTCGGCGGAGGACCGGCCCGGCACCGGCCGGCCGGCCAGTACGACGCCACCGCCGATCCCGGTGCCGACGCCCAGGTAGACCACGTCGTCCGCGCCGGCGCAGCGCGCCTCTGCAAGGGCGGCGAGATCACCATCGTCGGCGACGGCGGTTGCCGCGTCGGGAAAGAGGCGGCGCAGCGCGCCGGTGAGGTCGAGGCCCACCCAGCCGGGGCGCCCAGGCCAGGTGGTGACGGTGCCACCGGTGTCAGTGGTCGCCGGCATGGCCACCCCGACCGCGTCCACCGGTCCCCACCGGTCGCGCAGCCGGTCCACCTCGACGGCCAGCACCATCAGGTCGGCGGCCGGGTCGGCAGTCCGGGGCCAGCGGAAGGTGCGGTCGTACGCCGGCTGCCCGGGCGCCTCCGCGCGCAACGCGACCTTGGTGCCGCCGACGTCGATGCCGAGGACGCCGCCGTGGCGCTGCGGACCGGACACGGCCGGCCTCAGCCCAGCCGCACGTGCAGGTAGACGAGCGCGAGGGCGGCCACGGCAAAGATCACCGGCGTCAGGATCGTCGCGGCCGGGTCCTTGGCCCGGGAGTGGTAGACGACCGCGCCCGCCATCTGCAGGGCGAGACCGATCGCCGCGGCGATGCCCAGGGGCGGCCAGAGCAGGCCGAGCAGCAGCCCGGCGACCGCGGCGAGTTCCAGCACCCCCAGCGCGCGTGTCAGCCCCGGCGAGACGCCGAGGTGGTCCATCCGCTCGCGCATCTGTGCCTGCCCGGTGAGCTTCGGCACGGCGGTGCCCACGAACACGGCGGCGAGGACGAGGGTCAGGACGAGGACGGAGATCTCCACGTGAGGTCCTTCGGGAAGAGTCGGGACGTGCGGACGACCGCGCTGCCGGCACGCCGGCGCCCACGGCACTGGACGGCGGGGTGCCCGGTCGTCATCGGACGGTCGCGGTGAGGGCGCGCGCGGCCAGCCGGTAGCCCAGCGCTCCGAGCCCGACGATCACCCCGCTGGCCAGCGGGGCGATCACCGAGTCGTGCCGGAAGCTCTCCCGCGCCCACACGTTGGACAGATGCACCTCGACGAAGGGCCGGGGGTAGTTGGCCAGCGCGTCGCGCAGGCTCCAGCCCGCGATCATCAGGGCGCCCGGGTTGACGATCGCGCCCACCGTGTCGTAGCTGTTCTGGATCGTGCGGATCAGCGCACCCTCGCAGTCGTGCTGCTCGGCGACCACACCCCAGCCCCGGGTGGCGACCTCCTCGCCGACGGCACGTTGGACGTCGTCCAGGGTGTCGGTGCCGTAGATCTCCGGTTCCCGCCGGCCGAGAATGCCCAGGTTCGGGCCGTTCAGCAGCAGTACGTCCGACACGCTTCACCTCGTGGGGCACGGCCCTGGTCCCGCAGAGCCTGATGACTGGTCACCGCAGTCTTACTACGCCAACGGCTCCCGGCGAACCGGCGGCGCCCGAGGCGCGGGTGGACTAAGGGGTGGCTAGGGGCTGTTAGGGGCGGTGACCGCGTATCCGCGTCGGTTACCGTCCTCCCTGCTGAGCGACGCCGCCGGCTCCGGACGGAGGCGTCACGTACCGCGCGGCCATCCGGTGCTCCGCTGTGCCCGGACCGCGTACCGGCGGTCTCGGGTCGTCCCGCCCGATGGTCAGTCGAAGCCCCTGGTCTGCCCGAGTTGGGAAGTGGGAAGTCATGAGTGGTCAGCCCTCGACGGTGTCCGAGTTCCCCGAGTGGCCGCAGTACGGCGACGAGGAGCGAACCGGACTGATCCGCGCCCTCGAACAGGGCCAGTGGTGGCGGATGGGCGGCAGTGAGGTCGACTCCTTCGAGCGGGAGTTCGGTGACTACCACGGCAGCCCTCACGCGCTCGCCGTCACCAACGGCACCCACGCGCTGGAAGTCGCGCTGGAGGTGCTCGGCGTCGGCCCCGGTACGGAGGTGATCGTCCCGGCCTTCACGTTCATCTCGTCCTCGCTGGCCGCGCAGCGTCTCGGCGCGGTCGCCGTGCCGGTCGACGTCGACCTGGACACCTACTGCGTCGACCCCGCCGCCGTCGAGGCCGCGATCACCCCCCGTACCAAGGTGATCATGCCGGTGCACATGGCCGGGCAGTTCGCCGACATGGACGCGCTCGACAAGCTCGCCGCCGACGCCGGGGTGGCTCTGCTGCAGGACGCGGCACACGCCCACGGCGCGCAGTGGCGGGGCCGGCGGGCCGGCGCGCTCGGCTCGGTGGCCGCCTTCAGCTTCCAGAACGGCAAGCTCATGACCGCCGGCGAGGGCGGAGCGGTCGTCTTCCCCGACGAGGAACTGCGCGAGCGGGCATTCCTCGTGCACAGCTGCGGCCGGCCCCGCACCGACCGCGAATACCTGCACAGCACCACCGGCTCGAACTACCGGATGAGCGAGTTCACCGCCGCTGTGCTACGCGCCCAGCTGACCCGCCTCGACGAGCAGATCGCGCTGCGCGAGCAGCGCTGGCCGCTGCTGTCGAGCCTGCTCGCCGAGATCCCGGGCGTCGTCCCGCAGGCGACCGACCCCCGCACCGACCGCAACCCGCACTACATGGCGATGTTCCGGATCCCCGGGATCGGCATCGAGCGCCGCCGTGCCGTGGTGGACGCGCTCATCGCCCGGGGCGTCCCGGCGTTCGTGGCGTTCCGGGCGATCTACCGGTGCGAGGGCTTCTGGATGGCCGGCGCGTCCGACGAGTCGGTAGAGGCGATCGCGGCCCGCTGCCCCAACACCGAGCAGATCCACTCCGACTGCGTCTGGCTGCACCACCGCACCCTGCTCGGCACGGAACAGCAGATGCACGAGATCGCCGCCGTGCTCGCCGACGTCCTCGCCGGATGACGGCCCGGCCCCCGGCCGCGGCCGGCCGGCCGGTGCGGGTCGCGGTGGTCGGCCTCGGCTGGGCCGGGCGGGAGATCTGGCTGCCCCGGCTCGCCGCACACCCCGGCTTCGAGGTGGTCGCCGTGGTCGACCCGCAGCCCGTGGTGCGCGATCAGGCCCGCGACACCCACGCCGTCGCGTCCGCGTACGCCGACGTCGAGGACCTGCCCGCCGGAACGGTCGACCTGGCGGTGGTCGCCGTACCGAACCACCTGCACGCGGTCGTCGCCGTCCGGCTGCTGCGCCGGGGCGTACCGGTGTTCCTGGAGAAGCCGGTCTGCCTGACCTCCGCCGAGGCGGGCATCCTGGCCGACGCGGAGCGCGACGGCGGCGCGGTGCTGCTGGCCGGCAGCGCCGCCCGTTACCGGGCCGACATCCGGGCGCTGGCCGACGTGGCCGGCGGGCTGGGCCCGATCCGGCACGTCGATGTGGCCTGGGTTCGCGCCCGAGGGGTGCCCGACGCGGGCGGCTGGTTCACCCGCCGCGACCAGGCCGGCGGGGGCGCGCTGGTGGACCTCGGCTGGCACCTGCTCGACACGGTGCTGCCGCTACTCGGCCCGGCCCGTGTCACTCACGCGATCGGCAGCGTCTCGGACGACTTCGTCAACGACAGCGCCGCCCACGCCGCCTGGCGCGGCGGGGCCGACACCGCAGGCCGCGTTCCCGGCGACGTCGAGGACACCGCCCGGGGGTTCCTGCTCACCGACACCGGCGCCTCCGTCGCCCTGCACGCCTGCTGGGCCTCGCACGAGTCGCTGGACCGCACCACCGTCACCGTGCACGGCGCCGCGGGGTCGGCGACGCTGCGCTGCACGTTCGGCTTCAGTCCCAACCGGGAGCCCACGCCGGTGCTGACGCGTACCCGCGACGGCCGGACCGCGCGGCTGCCGCTGCCCGGGGAGCCGATCGGCGCGGAGTACGACCACCAGCTCGACGCCCTGCCCGGGCTGCTCGCCGACCCGGCCGCCCGGGGCGCGGCCGTCGCCGAGGCCCGCCGGACCATCGACATCATCGAACGGATCTACCAGTGCGCCCGGCCCACCCGGCCGGAGCGCCAGCACGCACTGGTGGGCCATCGCGCCGGGTGAGAACCACCGTCGGCCCCAACCCCTTCCGGGAGCAGCCATGAGCCGTCCATCGTCCACAGTCGAGGTGACCCCGCCGTCGCCGGCGCGCGGCCCGATCCGCGCGGTCGTGTTCGACCTCGACGGCGTCATCGTCGACAGTTCGGCCGTCATGCGTGAGGCGTTCAGCATCGCGTACGCCGAGGTGGTGGGCGACGGGCCGGCGCCGTTCGAGGAGTACAACCGGCACATGGGCCGGTACTTCCCGGACATCATGCGCCTGATGGGGCTGCCCCTGGAGATGGAGGAGCCGTTCGTCCGCGAGAGTTACCGGATGGCCCACCTCGTGCCGCTCTTCCCCGGCGTCCGGGAGACCCTGGAGACCCTGCACTCGCGTGGCATCCGAATGGGGATCGCCACCGGCAAGGCCGGCCCGCGGGCCCGCTCCCTGCTCGACCAACTCGGCGTGCTGGGCCTCTTCGGACAGGTGATCGGCTCCGACGAGGTGGCCCGTCCCAAGCCTGCCCCGGACATCGTGCTCCAGGCACTGGGCAACCTCGACGTGCCGCCGCACGAGGCCATGATGGTGGGCGACGCGGTGATCGACCTGCTCAGCGGCCGGGACGCCGGGGCGACGGCCGTCGCCACGACGTGGCACGGCGGGGACATCGCGGCGCTGCTCGCGGCCGGCCCCGACCTGGTCGTGCACGCCCCGGCGGAGTTGCTCGCGCACTGCCCGGCGGCCCTCGTCCACTGACCCGGACCGGAGCGCGCCGGGCTGCTCGCGCGGGCCGCACGGCGCGCTGCCGCCGAGCCTGCCGGCAAGCGGCGGTCAGCGGGTGTCGCTGACCGCCTCGGGGCCGGCTTCCAGGAAGCGCAGCATGCCGGTGGCCAGGATCTCGGCGACGGGGGCCGGGACCAGATCGGTACGGATGGTGACCCGCAGGAGGACACTCTCGTCGCCGGGCAGCACCTCGGCGACGCAGGCACCGGACCACTCCCGGGCGTACGGTTCGACGACCTCCTCGGTCCGGCAGCCGGGCAGGTCCAGCGGGAGGACGAGGTTGTCCTGGTAGGCGAACGAGGGCAGGCTGTTGATCACCTCGCGGGGCAGGTCGAGGACCGGGTCGTCGGTGACCATCTCCAGGAAGGAGACGTCCTGGGCGGCCATCAGTTCGTCCGCGGCCTGCTGGAGGCCCCGCATCAGGTGTTTCTCCGGGCCGCCGAACCGGACCCGGAGACAGTTGCTGCTGATCCTGCTCGTGAAGGCGGAGTCGAGGACGCGGCTGCCGCGCTGGGCGACGATCATCAGCAGGGCGATGTCGTCCTGCCCGTGGATGGCGCGTAGCGCCGAGGCGTAGGCGGCGGCGAAGTAGGTGGAACGGCTGAAGCGGTGTTCGACGGCGGCTCGGTCCCAGCGCCGCACCAGCTCGGGCGGGACGGCGACGATGTGCCCGGTCTTGGGGCCCCAGGTCGGGGTCTGTTCCAGGATCTCCTGCGGCCGGCCCGTGCCTTGGCGGGGCAGGTCGCGTAGTTGTTCGCGCCAGTAGGTTCGTTGGGTTTGCAGGTCGGCGGCGTCGCGTAGGCGGGTGTATTCGTCGTGGGACTGGTGCAGTGTGGGTGCGGGGTGTTTCCA